>NZ_JAUBTR010000079.1:0-30577 GCF_036705045.1 Microcoleus sp. BR0-C5 | reverse complement strand
TGAATATTTGCCAAAATGGAACTACCGTGCAGTTCCGACAATTGAGTAGATGGTGAAGTTATTAAATTTTCATTCCTACCAGCGATCAAATTAAATCTTAATCCGAAGCGCCTTCTTCGATTCCGATATCTTGATGAAAGTATTCTAAATATATTTAAACTTCGATGTATATTTTCAATAATAATTCTCTCTTTTGCAAGTTGGCGATTTAAAACTTTTTCTGCTTTGACTATTTTTACCATCTCTTTGAATGTCTCTTGATGTACTCCACAGTAACGTTTAAAGTCGGCGGGGTTTAACTTTTGTACTTGTTCGTAATTCATCTTATGGGAGAATGGGTTTTTCGATTCCGAGGGGCGCGGACAGTTTTCCCTACTTGCGGAAGCTGTAGCAGTTTTGGGTGGCGGGCTAAGATACAGCCTAACTTTTTACTTTTATTCACTTGTGTCAGGTGATTTAATACTTGACACAAGTAAAGCAACCGTGTCAAGCTGTTAACAGTAAATCACCTGACACAAGTGAAATGACTAGAAATATCAATGACGCTAGCTTAGCCAACCTCAAACACTATGAGGGTAAATGGAAACACGGGCAAACCCGCACTATCCGAGTGCCGATTGCCCTAGCCGATCGAGTGCTGATTTTAGCCCGACAGCTAGATAACGGTAATCCGCTTGACACAAGTGATTTACCTGATGCTGCTACCTTACTCAACCAGTTAAAAGCCAAGCGCAAGAAGTCCAAGTGCGACCTAGCAGATGTAGAAGCGATTTTGGATATGCTAGGTGGTTTGTTGCCTTAATCCACCCTCTACCCTTTACCCGGTATCTTGAGGCGATCGCTTAACTTTCAAACTACAATCCAGTTATGCACACGATTCGACTGATGGTGAATAGTTAGACGATCGCTCCGACCGCTCCCTTATTAATGAGTAAGTCATTAGCTATCAGGCATCCTAAAGGTAGGGGTGCTTTTTTTGTTGATGTATCAGATTCTATGCCGCCTATGTTGGCGGCAACAGCTAGAATAATCCAGTGCTAGGACAATCTCGCTAGATAACCAAGCTCTAGAATATTGCTAGAAAAAATTGCTTGTACAGTGGCAATAAGTAGGAGACACTGGGACAAGTAAACAGGCAGTGACAAGGGTTAAAAGCGGGTCAAAATGGCTGCTTTGCTAGAGTGCTGATAGAAATTAGTCATATAAAGCCTGAAAGTATTGATAAATGGTTATTCGCTGTAAGTCAGTACACTCAGGGATAGATATAATACCAAAATCTCATGGAAACTTTTCCGGCGGAGGCTCAAGCGATCGCCAGCTTAGCTAACGGACAGCAGCAAGGTACAAAACAACTGGAAAACAGCGAAGTTCAAGAGTTCGATCGAGCCATGATGCGCCGCTGCATAGAATTGGCTCGCCGCGCTCTGGGCAAAACCGCACCCAACCCCCTTGTCGGTTCTGTAATTGTCCGAGACGGCAAGATTGTCGGCGAAGGGTTTCATCCCGGTGCCGGTCAACCTCACGCCGAAGTTTTTGCGCTCCGGGAAGCGGGGGAACTTGCCGAAGGAGCGACTGTCTACGTGAATCTGGAACCCTGCAACCACTACGGCCGGACTCCCCCCTGTTCCGAAGCTTTAGTTAAGGCCAAGGTGGCAAAAGTAGTGGCTGGCATGGTCGATCCGAATCCTTTGGTAGCTGGAACTGGGCTAACTCGGTTGCGAGAGGCTGGCATTGAAGTAGTGGCGGGAGTGGAAGGGGAAGCTTGCCAGAAACTCAATGAGGCTTTTGTGCACCGGCTTTTGTACCGCCGGCCTTTTGGAATTTTGAAATATGCAATGACTTTGGACGGTAAAATTGCTACCAGTAGCGGCCACAGCGCTTGGGTGACAGGCGAGGAGGCTCGCAGCGAGGTTCACCGGGTGCGCGTCGGCTGCGATGCGGTGATTGTTGGGGGAAATACGGTGCGTCTGGACAATCCCCTACTAACAAGTCACCAGCCTGATAGGAATAATCCCTTGCGGGTGGTGATGAGCCGCACTCTGGATTTGCCGAAGTCGGCGTGGTTGTGGGAAACCTCTGTGGCGGCTACTTTGGTGCTGACTGAGCCTGGGGTTAACCCGGAATTTCAGGAATTTTTGATCGCCAAAGGGGTGGAAGTTGTGGAGCTCTCGCCGCTGACACCGACTAATGTTATGGCTTATTTGTACGATCGATCTTTTCTTTCTGTACTCTGGGAGTGCGGTGGCACTTTGGCGGCTCAGGCAATTACTGAGGGTGCAGTTCAAAAAATTATGGCTTTTATTGCTCCTAAAATTGTCGGTGGCAAAGGAGCTCCAACTCCTGTAGGAGATTTGGGCTTTTCGGCAATGACTCAGGCTTTGACTTTAGAGCGGGCTTCTTGGCGCGCGGTGGGTGCAGATTGTGTGGTAGAAGGATATTTAAAAATTAAAGATTGAAAGTTAAAAGCGAGTCTTTTGAGTTTTTGATTTTTAACTTTTAACTCCTTTTATGGTTGAAATTCTGATTTGGAGTTTGATGATTGGTAGTCTCGGCTTGGAGGCTGCGCTTGTGGGTCTTTTGGTGAACCACGAGCAATTGGATGCGGGGCAAAAATGCGATGAGGAGGAGGAAGTTTTGACTCGGTACGAATCTCAAGAGGATAATTTTAATGCGCCGGAAAATGCGCGATCCAAGGGCAATCCCCAATCTGAGTCCAATTCTGTTGATTTGACGGTTTGGGAGTACAAGATTGTGCGGGCTAGCAACGATTTGTTCCGCAATCCTGCGATTTTTCACAAGCTGTGCCAAGAAGAGGCGGAAGTTGGCTGGATTTTGCTCGAAAAGCTCGACGACAGGCGGGTGCGGTTCAAACGTTCGATCGCGCTGCGGGACGCCCCGATGCCTAATTTACCAACGTTTGACCCTTACCGCACTCATTACGGCCCGATATCGAATGCGATGAGTTGGGCTGCGACGATCGTGTTTCTGAGCGCGATCGTGCTTCCTGCTATTTTGGGCTATGCTTTGGTGTCTACCACTCTAAGCAGAAGTCGCTCTAATTGGCCTCCGACACCTGTTCAATCTTTGCCTTCTCCCAGCGGGCCAGCAACTAATAAGTGAAAGCTGGGCAAATTGTCGCTCGCCCTTTTTGCAGCCTGTTTTATAGCAAGTCTAAATCTTTTGTGAACCAGATGTTTTTTTACGAACCGCGAAGGCGCAAAGACCGCGAAGGAAGAGAGGAGAATTGAGGAGAAGTCTGGTATTATTTGACTGATTTAGGCTTGCTATATATGTTAATTTGATTTTAAAATTGGGGCGGTATTTCTGAAGGAGCTGATAGCAATCTCAAGTCATAATTTGTATCGCCTTGAAATTGAGAAACCCGGACGAAATAAGTCCCCGCAGGTAAAGGCCCATTGCTGACAATTGTTTCTGAAGCCGTGCCTAAATTGTTAGACGAAGCAATAATATCATCTAATCCAACTGCGCCGTTGCCGTTGAGATCCTGAATTAATTCTACATCAACATCTGCACTCAAACCGTCAACAGTTACACTGAAAAGGCTGGGAGTATTGAGGATAAAACTGTAAATGTCGGCTGGTTCAGCATTTCCCACAAAATCGCTCGCCGTTTGAATTTCTGTGAGAATACCTAGGCTTTTTGCTGCGTTCAAATTGTCGGCGGGATCGGGGATAGTAGTCAACAATCCTTCTTGTTGACCGAATTGAATGTAATGGTCGATCGCACTTTTAACTGCGCCGCTATTGACTGCTGCTGCTACCAGCGGATATTTTTCTAGATAAAAGCTGGGATCGAAGAAAACGCTGGCTTTGCGGTTTTCTAATTGACCGGCTTTGAAATAGTGTTCAAATGGGGTAAATTGATTTGTTTGGACTGCTGTCAGAACGTCGGGGTTGGTTGTTAGATAAAAATTAACATCGAAGAATGGGTTTGGGTTGCGAACTTCAAATTGACCGAATCTAATAAAGTGATCGGCTGCTGAAAAGCCATTGAGTTTGGCTGATACCGCTACATCTGTATTGGTGTCTAAATAATAGCTGGCATCGAACAGGGCATTCGGGTCGCGATTTTCAAATTTGCCAATTTTTCGGTAGTGATCGAAGGGACTCGATACCGTGCCTCTGGCAACTGCTACGGCGACATCTGGGTTGTTTTCGAGATAAAATTTGCTGTCGAACAGTGTTCTGAGGGTTAGCATTATTAAAAAAATCTCTCTGGACTTTATTCTGGAAAGTGCACGATCGAGAATCCAGTTTACATCAAAGTTTTGTTTTGTGAGGATGTCTTAATTATGGCTAAATCTGCACTGATGGCTATGCTGCGCCGCGCTGCGAGTATTGCCCAGAAATCAAGGGAAACGGGCATTCCGGCTGATGAACTGCTGGGGATGCTGAGCGATCGCATTCCTAATTCTCCCATATCTCGGCGCCGCTTGCTGCACGGGGGCTTAGCTGCTGCGGGGGCTGTCGCTGCTGGGACTTTTACCAGGGATGGAGGGGGAGCTTTTGCTCAACAGGGCGGACGATCGCCGATTTTGGTTGTGGGTGCAGGGATTGCGGGTTTGACGGCGGCTTATCGCTTGGGCCAAGCGGGCGTGCGCGCCGATATAATCGAGGCAACGAACCGCGTGGGGGGGCGGATTCGCACTATTCCCAAGGTGGCTGGAACGCTAATTCCGGCGGATTTGGGGGGAGAATTTATTGACACCGGTCATACTAATTTAATCTCGCTGGCGACGGAATTGGGTTTGCGGGCGATCGACTTAGCCCAAGTGCAGAGTGGATTGGTGAAGGATACTTTTTTCTTTCAAGGGCGACGATTTCCTCTTGAGCAAATAATCGCGGATTTTGCGCCGCTAGCGAGTAAAATTACTGGAGATTTGGGCGCTATCGGAGATAACATTAGCTATCTCGATTTTACGGAAGCAGCAGAAAGATTGGACAATCTTTCGATCGCTGAATATGTAGACCAAGCTGATACTAGCACGCTACTGCGACAATTGTTGCGGGTTGCTTATACGGTATTCTACGGTCGAGATTCCGAGGAACAGTCGGCGTTAAATCTGCTGTTTTTAATCGGTTCTGAAGCGGGCAGTTTTGAATTGTACGGCGACAGCGATGAGCGCTATCAAATTGACGGTGGCAACAGTCAAATTATTAACCGTTTGGCGGGTCAATTGTCTGGTTCGATCGAGGCGGGGACGGTTTTGGAAGCGATTACTCTTTTGCCGGATGGCCGCTATCGGGTAAATTTGCGATCGGGACTAAGCGCGTTCGATCGCACTTACGAGCGAGTTTTGTTAACTTTGCCGTTTAGCACTCTGCGAGACGTTAAAATTAACGTACCTTTGCCCCAACCAAAGCGCAGGGCGATCGAGCAATTGGGTTACGGTACTAATTCTAAGTTAGTTACTGGCTACCGCAGCCGAATTTGGCGGGAACTTTATCGCTCGACTGCTTCTGTTTATAGCGATTTAGAATTCCAGAGTACCTGGGAAGCTACGCCTTTCGCCCCTACTCCTAACGGTTTAGTTACTAATTTTACAGGAGGAAAGCAGGGTTTGTCGATCGGTGCCGGCACTCCAGAAGACCAAGCACAAAGATTTTTGAACCAATTTGAAAGAGTTTTTCCCGGAGTGAGAAATTTGCGATCGGGCAAAGCTGTGCGAGCTTATTGGCCGGGAGAACGCTTTTCCAAAGGTTCTTATTCCTGCTATTTAGTCGGACAGTGGACGCAAATGTACGGCGTTGAAGGCGAACGAGTTGGCAATTTATTTTTTGCCGGGGAACACACTTCGCTGGAAAATCAAGGTTACATGGAAGGCGGTTGCGAAACTGGACAAAGGGCGGCCGGTGAAATTTTGCAAGACTTGGGTTTGATACCTTCTGCTAATGCTTTGAATGCTCGAACTGCGAGCAGTTTGAACAATCGCCGTCCCAGCCGGAAAATTCCCGGAGCGCGGAATCTTAGGAATAGAAAGCCGAGTATTAGATAATAACGTAAGGTGCGCCGCAGCGCACCCTACAAATATCGCAGATAATTCATCAAACAATCTCGTCCGGGTTAATTCCTTGAGCGCGTAAATATTCAGCAAGGCGATCTGCCCGTTCGCGTTCGCGATCTGCCCGTTCGCGTTCGAGTTCGGCCCGTTCGCGTTCGAGTTCGACCCGTTGTCGTTCCGCTGTTATCTGTTCTACACCCCACAAAAGCAGATTTCCTGCTTCATCCCACCAGCGCAACCAATAACCAGTACGCTGTTCTTTTTCCCCCCGCCAAGTTCCCAAATACAAACCAAAATCTGCTATCCAATGGCGACCTTCTTCATCAGGAAATTCTAGTTTGTAATTGCCATTTTCCAAGCGATAGACCTCCAACAATCCACTTTCAGGGTCAAAAATGATGTAAGTTGGTACTTGCAGAATTTGTTCGTAAAAAAACCACTTTCCGGGAGGAAAAGTACGTCTAATAGAATATTCCTCGCCGTCTGTTTCCGACAAAAACTCCATCACAATGCTTGGGATTTCTCCTTCCAAGTTTGGGGTGTAGCTTTTGCGGTCTCTTCTCGATTCTGCAGGGAGTACGGAAGGTACATAAACCCAATCTGGTGCTTTGATTACTAACTCGCTGTTGACAGTAGCGCAAATCCCAAAATTGCTGGCTATCAGCATTAGTGGCCCGATTAATCCTCTCAGTTCTAAGATTTCTCGCAGTGCTCCAGCAATTAGCGGTTGGCCTGTATTCTCCACTGGTTTTTCTTCTAATTGGAAGTCGTCTGGCAACTTCTCCCACGTTACGATCAGTTCTAACGTTTTTTGTCCTGGGTTATCTTGAGTAACGACCATGACTTTACTTTACTTTCTAAAGTTTGATGTCTTATCATAGCACAATGCAGGGTGAGCGAGGCGCGCCATAAATATAGATATGCTAGCCTAAATTTTAGCTGCATTATATTGTATA
The DNA here is from genome assembly GCF_036705045.1 of Microcoleus sp. BR0-C5. NCBI lineage: Bacteria > Bacillati > Cyanobacteriota > Cyanophyceae > Oscillatoriales > Microcoleaceae > Microcoleus > Microcoleus sp. BR0-C5. Next base: position 23,599 of record NZ_JAUBTR010000079.1, on the reverse strand, counting down.
ATTAATTTCAGAAAAAGCCGAAAAAAGCATGATTAATTTACCTTTAACAGTAGTTTTATCTATTTGGCTAATGTCCCCGACCTCCGCTCGCCCTGTGATTGCATACTCTACAAATACAATTGCCCAAAACTCCGAAATTGACGAGCCGTTTTGCTACATGAAAACCCCCGAAGGCAAAACAGTAGACTTGGGCAAGTTATGCGAGAAACAGCCAGCTTCGGGAACTTCCCAAACTTGCATTCCCGGTTCCAACATTTCAGAAAAAGTGTCAATTGCGACCGCAAATTATGACGGCAACTTTTTCAGCGGTAAAGTGCTTAATCAAGGCTGCAAAACAATCAAGAATGTTAAAGTCAATTATGAAGTTTTGGACGAGTCAGGCAATTTAATTGACAACGGATTTATCTACGCTGAACCAGTTACTCTTGGACCCGGACAGTCAGCAGCCTTTCGGGGTGCAGTTGTCGAGGGGGCTAAGGTAGTAGCTACTTATGCCGACGGTCAGGAATGATTTTAGATTTTAGATTTTAGATTGAAGAATTGGACAATTAACCCCACGGATGAATCCGGGGGCTTTGTATCCCGGATGCTTTCGGTGAAGAATGATTGTTGAGATTTGCCCGATCGCTGATATCATGTTTTGGCTCAGATATCTGTAAAAACAGAACTTGCAGAGGTAAAATATCTTGAAAACTCGATCGACATACTGGCAAATCTTACCCTACCTCCGTCCCCAAAAACAAACCATCGGTAAAGCATTAGCTTGTACTGTAGTATTTACCATATTTTGGCCGATTATCGCATGGCTAGTTGGCGAAACAGCCAAATTTATAGGTAAAGGAGATTTACAAGGGTTCGCTCAAATTGCTGCACTCAGCGCCATTATCTTTCTAATTCGCGGTACAGCCCAGTACGGTCAAGATACGCTGATGGCAAAAGCTGCTTTGACTATTGCTTTAGAAATTCGCAAAAAAGTCTACTCCCACCTGCAAAAACTCAATATTGGCTACTTTGAAACCGCCAAAACCGGAGACTTATCCTACCGCCTCACCGAAGATATTGACCGCATTGGCGAAGTAGTAAATAAATTTTTTCATCAGTTTATCCCTTGTGTTTTGCAGCTAATTGCCGTCCTGGGATATATGATTTATCTCAACTGGCAATTAACCTTGGGTGCATTAATTATTGCACCGCTGATGGCTATTTTAATTGGCTGGTTTGGCGAGAGATTGCTAAGTTACTCGCGGCAAAGTCAAAATCGCATCTCTGATTTATCCGCTTTGCTGACAGAAGTATTCAGCGGCATTCGTTTAATCAAAGCATTTGTAGCTGAAGACTACGAAATTGCCCGCTTTGCAGAAGAAGCAGAACAAAACCGCCGCGCTAAGTATTTATCAGAACGCATAAAAGCACTTCAGTTCGTTGTAGTTGGTTTTCTGGAAGCGATGAGCGTGATTTTGCTCTTTTTCCTGGGAGGTTGGCAAATTTCTCAAGGAAATCTCACAGGTACTCAATTTATCAGTTATATCGCAGGGGTGGCACTTTTAATTGACCCGATCGCTATTACAACTGCAAATTACGGGGATTTTAAGCAGGGAGAAGCTTCTAGCGATCGCATTTTTGAACTTTTAGCCATTCAACCCGCAGTCGTCGAAAAGCCAGGGGCGATCGAACTTCCCCGCGTTACAGGTAAAGTCGAATATCGCAACATTAATTTTGCCTACCCCCCTCAACCCCCCCTTGATAAGGGGGGGCAAGGGGGGGTTCCCATTCTGCAAAACATGAGTTTGCTGGTGCTTCCGGGAGAAATGATCGCCCTTGTGGGCGCATCCGGTGCGGGGAAAACTACCTTAGTAAATTTGTTGCCGAGATTTTACGATCCGCAAGCGGGACAGATTTTAATTGACGGTATTGATATTCAAGATGTCACTTTAAATACTCTGCGGCGGCAAATCGGCATTGTACCGCAAGAAACAATTTTATTTTCTGGTACAATTGCTCAAAATATCGCTTTTGGTCAATCTTATTATGAACTGAAAGATGTGCAAAAAGCTGCGGAAATTGCTAACGCTCATCAATTCATTAGTGAGTTTCCCGACGGCTATCAAACTTGGGTAGGAGAAAGGGGTGTCAATTTATCTGGCGGGCAAAAACAAAGAATTGCGATCGCCCGTGCAGTTTTGCTCGATCCGAGAATATTGATTTTGGATGAAGCGACATCGGCGCTGGATTCGGAATCCGAAGGTTTAGTGCAAGAAGCGCTGGAAAGATTGATGCGCGATCGCACGGTGTTTATTATCGCGCACCGCTTGGCTACTGTGCGGAGAGCCGATCGCATTTTAGTTGTCGAAAAAGGCAGAATTGTCGAATCTGGGACGCACGAGGAGTTGCTGGAAAAGGGCGATCGCTACGCAGGCTACTACGCTCAACAGTTTAGTCAGTAGGCTACGTTAGAAACCTGGTTTTTGGGTGTTTCTGCGGGCCTCAACCAAGTATTCTCGAAAAAAACCCGGTTTCTGACCACCCGTGGGTCAGTGATGTTCTAGATGAATAGCGCATATACTTAAAATACAACAACTACCCAAGATATTAAACACAACGAGTCAGTACAACCATGCCTGCTAAAGATGCCTTTCACGAAGTCGTTAAAATCGCTCTCCAGAAAGATGGATGGCAGATTACTCACGATCCATACACTTTACAGGCAGGAACTCTCGAACTTTACATCGACTTGGGTGCCGAAAAGGTGGTTGCGGCAGAAAAAGACGGACAGAAAATCGCCGTTGAAATCAAAAGCTTTATTGGCCCATCCAAAATATCCCAATTTTACACAGCTTTAGGACAATTCATTAGTTATCGAGCAGCTTTACAACAACAAGAAACTGACCGCATTTTATACCTGGCAGTACCCAGTAATGTCTACGATAGTTTTTTCACAATGGGGTTTATTCAGTCTTTAGTTCAACAAAATCAAATTCATTTGATGATTTACGATATAGAGCAAGAGGCGATCGCACAATGGCAAATGTAGATATTTATAGGCAGCACATCCAAAATCTGCTCTCCCAACACGCTAGTCTTGTTTGGGATGAGCGCATTCAGGCTCAAACTATCTTTGATGTTGAGCGCGATCATTATCAATTAGTATATGTCGGCTGGCGCAATCAGCGGCGAATTTATGGCCCGGTTTTGCACCTGGATATTATGGACAATAAAATCTGGATTCAGCAAGATGGAACCGAGGTGGGTATTGCTAACGAACTCGTAGAATTGGGAGTTCCTAAACAAGATATTATACTTGGGTTTGACGCGCCGATGATGCGGAAATTTAGTGAATTTGCGATCGGATAAGTTGTAGAATTTTTTGTATTAGATTATCGTATGAATGCGATGATATAGATTGAGATTGAGGGTAAATCCGCAGTCCGGCAAGGGTTGAAACCCCTGCCTCAAAGCGAAAGTCCTCTGAAGAGGACTAAAGAATTAATTAGTCCTCTTCAGAGGACTTTCGCTATTAGACAGGGAATTCATTCCCTGTCGGACTTGATGGAGTGACAGCCTTTGCGCGGCTGCGGATTTCTGTAAGCAATTCCAACACCTTACGCCGCCCGCTTTCAGGCTTTTCTGGTATAATCACAAAAACTTCAACCTCTTTGCCCACATATCCAGGCGGCACTTGAATTTCAAGTTTATTTCCTGCAAGAACTTTGGTTGTAATCCGTATTGCTGACTGCATAGTTACTCCTTTGCGATGATTAATTTTCTACAGCGCCTAAAGCTTTAATAGTCGTTTTTTCACATTCCGTTAAACCCGTAACCCCTGTAATATTCATGCTTTCATAAGGTCTGTCACTTTTGAATATTTTGAGGCACTCACCTGTCTCAATCTCCCAAATCATAATTGTGCCATCCCGATTGCAAGTAGCAATCAATTTACCATCAGAATTGAAGGCAACTGAGTTAATTCTACTGGTATGACATTGCAAAATTTTTAGACATTCACCTGTACGGATATCCCATAATCTTACCGTTAGATCGACACTTCCACTAACAACTATTTCACCAGAATAACTAAAGGCAACTGAACGTATCCAATCAGTATGCCCGTGAAAAATATTGAGGCATTCACCAGTATGGATATCCCATATTCTTACTGTTTGATCGATACTTCCACTGGCAAGCATTTCACCGTTCGGGCTAAAGGCGATCGCGCGTGCCCAACCGGTATGCCCCTGAAAGATTTGGAGGCATTCACCAGTATGGATATCCCACAGCCTCACCGTTCCGTCATAACCTGTACTGGCAAATACCTCGCCCAAAGGACTGAAGGCAACCGAGTATAATGAACTGTTATGCCCTTGCGAGGTTTTGAGGCATTCACCACTGCGGATATCCCACAGCCTCACCGTTTGGTCATAACTACCACTGGCAAGTATTTCACCCGAAGGACTAAAGGCGATCGACCGTACTTCTTTTCCACTCTCTGGCAAAGTATGGAGGCATTCACCACTGCTAATATCCCACAGCCTCAGCATTTGGTCATAACTTCCGCTAGCAAGTATTTCACCGTTTGGATGGAAGGCAACTAAATGTACCCGATCGAGATGTCCGTGCAAGATTTGGAGGCATTCACCACTGCTGACATCCCACAGCCTGACTGTTTGTTCGTCATCGCCGCTGGCAAGAATTTCACCGTTTGGACTGAAGGCGATCGACCTGACTTGAGTGCTATGCCCTTGCAGCGTATTCAAGCATTCACCGCTGTCGATCGCCCACAGTCTCAACGTTTGATCGTAACTACCGCTAACAAGTATTTCACCCACAGGATGGAAGGCAACTGACCCTACTCCATCGTTATGGCCTTGCAAAGTATTCAAGCATTCACCAGTGCGGATATCCCACAGTTTTGCTGTTTGATCGTAACTTCCACTTGCGAGTATTTCGCCATTGGGACTGAAGGCTACTGACCGTACTTGATCTAAATGTCCCTCCAAAGTTTTCAGACATTCACCGCTACCGATATTCCACATCTTCACTGTTTTGTCGCCGCTTCCACTAGCAAGTATTTCACCAGCAGAATGGAAAGCAACTGAAAACACGTTTTTAGTATGACCTTGCAAAGTTTTGAGACATTCACCGCTACCGATATTCCACAGCCTCACTGTTTTGTCGCCGCTTCCACTGGCAAGCATCTCACCAGCAGGATGGAAAGCAATTGAAAATACAACTTTAGTATGGTCTTGCAAAGTTTTGAGGCATTCACCCCTGCGGATATCCCATAACCTTACCGTGCGATCGAAACTGCCACTAGCGAGTATATTTCCCTCATGATTGAAGGTGACAAACATTACTGATTCGCTATGTCCCTGCAACACTTTTAAACATTCACCAGTATTGACATCCCATAACTTGATTGTTTTGTCATAGCTCGCGCTAGCAAGTATCTCGCCGTCTGGACTGAAGGCGACAGACTCCACCACGTTGGTATGTCCTTTACAGGTCAATATTTCTCTGCCACTGCTAGCTTCCCACAAGCGAACTACGCCATCACTATCACCTGTAGCTAACAGTTTGCCATCAGGACTAAATATTACTGACCGAACACTGCCGAAGATTTTAGTAAAAGCAGAATTAGCCAAATTCGCTTCAGCCAAATTGACGTGGCGCAGCGTCGCATTTGTAAAATCTGCACCTAAAATAACTGCACTAGAGAGGTCTTTACCTTCTAAAGCAGTCTTGTCCTTTTTTAATAACAGCGTCGCCGCATTTCCTCCCACATAACCTACTTCACTTTCAGTTTTACCCCGTGTTGCTTCTATAATTTCGAGTAGGGGCGACTTCTCTAAAGCCCCCCTTGTTAAGGGGGGTTGGGGGGATCTCTCCTGGCTAGCATCGTCACGATCCCCCCCGGCCCCCCTTAACAAGGAGGGAGAAATTGCATCCAACATCGGCAACAACAAATCCATCACAGCTTTAGTCAGTGGCGCTTGTCCGAAACTCTGAAGAAGTTGACCTAAATCTTCAGCAAAAAATCCCTTTAAAGGCGCGATAAGTTCGTTGTTATTTCTCTTCTGAGCCTGAATCTGACAATAATTAGACCAGGTGTACGATTGAGGCGCTGCATCAGGATTGACACAAGACTGTTCGGGCGCAACTAATTCGGTAAAATCTGCGACCAAAACTCCCAATTCTGCTGCAAATTTATAAGCGACAAAAAACTCTAATAACGAACGGTGCGCCGGAGTATAATCCCCATCTGCATTGCGGATTAGCATCGTTTGACCCATCATGTCGTAGTGCCAGTGGTCTAAGTCTTTTTCCTCTTGGACGACGGAACCAAACAGGCTGCGAATGCGATCGGGAAAACTGCGATAATTGATACTCATTTGGTCGGTAGACAGCATTTCCCAAGACAGTTCGCACAAAAAGTAAAGCTTATCTGCTAAAGAAGTAAAGGTGCGTTCTGCTTTGATATCTCTCTCTATCTTCCGCCGCACCGCATACAGATAGATCCGCGACATATCGACTGGTTTTCCTGCTTCAATATCGGGCAATGCTTCCAAAATTAACTCGGTCATCACCGGGCGACGCGCTAAATCCAATAACTGCGGGTTTCCCATGACTTTTTTCACAGTCGCCGCCTCTGTTTGAAATGACAGCGCTTGCTCAATTTGCTCGTCGTTAAATTTCTCTAATTCTAAGACTTCAAATTGGGGAGTTTCGCCTGTTAAAATGGTTGTTGACGCTTGCAGTTCTGCATTGAACAATGCCCGTCCTTCCTTGCCTTCAGGAAAGTGTTCGGTACGGCAAGTGAGGATGACTTTTGCGCCGGGAACGACGGCTTTTGCTAGTTCCCAGAAGTTGTTGATGGTTTCTTGCCGATCGCACTTAGCGGCCATTTCATCAAAACCATCGAAAATTAGCAGAAATTTACCCATGCGATTGAGTTGTTCAAAGGCAGAATAACCCGCCAAAGGTATCTCGTGTTTCCGAAAGAAAAACTCGGAAAATAGCGACTCGATGCTAACTGCTTTCGCGTAATCTCGCAAAGGAATTACTAACGGCAAACGCGGACGTTCTAAGCCCCGCTTTTGAGCCTCTCGATAGCGTTGCAGTGCCATCCAAGCATAGTGCATCGCAAACCAACTTTTGCCGGTTCCAAATTCTCCTAAAACTGAAATATGTTCTTTTACTGGGTCATTCAACCACAGGTCAATATAACCTTCAATCCAGCCATCTCGCCCGTCATAATGACTCACGCCTATCTTGCGGTGAGTATCGGGGTCAATTTCTTCTTTCGTACAGGCTAGCGGCACATATTTGGTATCAATTTCTCGGCTGGTAATTTCAGTTTCCAGCCAATCCAGATAAGCCGTAAAATCGGCATCTTGGTCGAGCAATTCATCAAACGTATAGCAAGCTAAATCGCGATTTTCATCTTTTTCTACTTCATCCCGCGCGGCGCGACTGATGCGGCGGGCGGTGACTAACCATCCTTCATCGGTGCGCTGTTTTTCCACGGAATCGCGCAAGGCTGAGATATCCCTGAGTCCGGCTTCTCCGGCAATTCCGCGCACTAAAATGCGATCGTACCGATTGCGTCTGACGGGGACATTGATAATCCATTCAAAATAGTTATCTTCCGAGATTTGATATGGCTCAAACTTATAACTTAATGTTTCAAACCACCCGCGAACTTGTTGCGATAAAATAAAAGCTTGAGACTTTTGAATATTAGTTGATGCTGCGGCTGCGGGAAGTGCCAGATAATCTTCGGTTTCTAAGCGTGCAAATTCGGTGCGAATTCCTTCGATAGTGGGGAGGCGTTCGATGCGATCCATTACCAGAGATAGGCGTTTTTGCAAAGAGGCGATCGCATTTCCCACCATCACATCTCCCAGCGTTCGCGTCCGCTTTGCTACTTCCATAAACACGGCGGCAAATGCCATGAATTCCCGTCTGGGGTCAATACCTAAATTCCGAATTTCTTTGCCTAAAGCACTCTCATTCAGATATTCATCGCCTGCTTTAATTAAAATGGCTGGGCTATCGGACTCGAAGGCTTGGCGAAATGCTGATTCAATCTCTTTTTGGCGAAACAGTTCTAAAATCTGCTTGGGTTTGCCAGCGCCGTATTCTACTAAAGTATAAACATACACTCCGCTAAAATCTGCGGGCGGAGCATCGGGGTCGAGGTTAAATTTTTTTAAGATTTTGATGACTGTTTCGTTGCGCTGAAGCTTGTCTTTGATGGAAGCTATGGGAAGTGTAGTCAGGAGACTGATAACTAAGTCGAGACTAATTAACATGATTTAGGCTTTCCTGTTTTTCCGTGGAAGTAATGCTCAAATCTAGAATCGGTAGGCTGTGTCCCTGAACTGCGCTGCGGGCGATCGCAAACTGCTCTATTTTTATGTTAACCCATCAGCCAACTGTCGCGCACTGACAGTCCGAAATTCGCACAGTCCGAGATTTGCCATATTCCGACTGTAATCTAACAGTCCGAGATTTGCCATATTCCGACTGTAATCTAACAATCCGAGATTTGCCATATTCCGACTGTAATCTAACAATCCGAGATTTGCCATATTCCGACAGTCCGACAGGGGTTTCAACCCCTGTCTCATAGCAAAAGTCCTCTAAAGAGGACTATGGAATCATATTTTATTAGTAATTTGATTCTACTAGGTATTATCTTGATATGCACTAACATTATTTGCGAACTTTTTACCCAGAAATAGGATGATTTTCAATAAATTATTCAGTCCTCTTAAGGGGACTTTCGCTATGAGGCGGGGGTTTCAACCCTACCGGACTGTCGGATTATGCGAATATTTCAACCCCTACCGGACTGTCGGATTATGCGAATATTTTAACCTCTGCCGGACTGTCGGATTATGCGAATATTTTAACCCCTACCGGAACGTGGAAATATCGTCAAATATATTACCATTTTTTACTAAGCATGACCACTAAAATGCTGAGAAGAAACCGACATATATTGTAGTAATAATAGCTCTCAAATTATTGTCATAGCATGGTTATAAAAGTTAAAATATAGATAACTAACAAATAAAACTTGCTATCTATGAAAATACAATCTTCTGTCTTAGTCCACCTGGGATTTGGCAAATATGTACGCTCCGATCGAGTAACAGCAGTAATACCAATTGAAGAAGAACGGGGACCGGGCCGGCGCACTTTCGTACACGTAGACGGCGAAGCAGACCCGATCGTTGCTTCCCGCGCTGAAGATACAATTGTTCGCGATTTGGTGCAGGAACCGCGCGAAATAACTCAAGCTCGGCAGCAACAAGAAATCTTGCAAGATTTGCTGGCAGATTTGAGCAATGTTAACGTCACCGTACGCCGCATCAGCCGCGATGAAGGCGGACTCGACCTCGAACGTTTGGAGCGCCGCATTCGCCAAATTTTAGAAGCATAAAAATGAAAGACCGCCCGGGCGGTCTTAAGGTATGTTGTTGCGCTTCAGCGCTCTTTCAAATATCATACAAGAGCGCTAAAGCGCAACAACGTACCTAAAAAGTAGCCCCATGTTGTGCCAGTTGCCTAAGTCCTGTTTAAGTTAAGGGTTTAATTGTAATTTCGATGTCCGCTAAACCGGTGAGTTTTTCCACCACGGGCTCTTCTTCAACTCGCGGTACAAAAATAGTTAAACCTCCGGGAACGCACTCAATAGAAACCGGAGTCATGCCGATGATTTCCCCGTCTAAAACCACTTTTTGAGGCGGATCGGTAGTAATTTTTACTTTTTTTGCCCGCAAATAACCGATGTCGTCGCGATCGGTAGGATTGCCGCTCAAAGCTGTTTGCAATAGATGATAAGAAGCTGCGATCGCCCCAGCTTTATTCTGAGGCGCCACCAGCGTCACGTCCAGCAAGCCGTCATCAAAAACAATCCCCGCCGGGCCTTGAGCTAAAATCGAAGTAGGCGGCGCTGCATTCGCCACTGTTACGGCCACAGCAGTAAGGCTGATAATTCTATCTTCGGTTTCGATTTCCGCTTCAAATCTTTCTAAATTGTTTAACTGTTTAATTCCCGACAAAATGTAAGCCAGCATTCCCCAGCGATTCTTCATTTCGCGATCGGCTAGTTCGACAGTTTCTGCCTCAAAACCCACTCCCGCTAACAAAACCATCGGCATTTCACCGTTGCAAATCGCTGCATCCACCACCCGCGTCAACCCTCCAAAAATAGTGGCGCAAGCGGTTTCAATTGTATTCGGAATATCTAAAGCATTAGCAAAAGCATTAGCCGTTCCCCGCGAAATAATTCCTAAAGGAATATTTGTGCCGACAATCGCCCCAGCAACTGCGGATAATGTGCCGTCGCCCCCGCAAGCAATAATTTCCTCAACTCCTCTATCAACTGCTTCGCGGGCGATTTGATCTGCGTCCAATTCGGGGGTTGTCAGCCGAATGTCTAAGTCAATAAAAGGCTCTAAAAGTTCCTGAATTCTAGCTAAGTCTTGGTCTGGGTCAGTGTTGCCGGCGACGGGATTGAAAATTAGACAAGCTGAACGTTTCATAGTTGGTAATAGGTAATAGGTAATAGGTAACGTTTGTATCGAAGTTTCGATCCCCCTAAATCCCCCTTAATAAGGGGAGTAGGGGTTGACTTTGAGTGTTCTTGTCCACCCCCTACTCCCCCTTATTAAGGGGGGTTAGGGGGGATCAAGACTCAACTATAACCCTTATTTAGACATGGTTTTAACATTAAGTTAACACAAATGCCATGCCCGCTAAACTTCGACAACAACCCTCACCTATTTTTCAAAGGTTTAGTTAAGACTTGACAAAAGTCCACTCTAAGACTTCGCGGGGAGCTTTGTGCAGCGCTTCCTTAATTTCCTCGTTGCTGTCAAACTTGACTTGATTCAAATTGCACGCTTCGACGTTCACCGTAAACTTATCTTCTTCAAAAGGCCAAGGAGTTACAGTTACGAGTTCGTTGCTGTGCTGTACAATATCGTAGCGCTTACCGTCCGGGCCGACACTAATTTCTAAAGCTCGTTCTCCGGCGGGTAACTCGCGGCTGCAAAGAATTAATGATAGCCGATCGCACCACTGGAAAAAAGCATAAGCTGCCTTAGCATCTTCCTCAGAAATATTCAACTCTTTTTGCCATTTTTTTTGATTTTCCAGTTGTTCGTCCAAAAATTCGTCGAGTTCCTTCGACTCTCCCCGCTTTCCTTCATTGAGATAGCTCATGTGCATAGAAATCAGCATTGCTACCCACCTACCGCGATATAGGGAATTCTCCGTCATGGCTTTAATTTTAGGCAGAGAAGTTTCCGTCTGCAACGTAAAATCAAAGGGCGCGCCCGCTTCAGTCAAAATATTTTCTTCCCACTCTTTCTCCAAGTCGTCGTGATGCGAAATCGCGGCTATGGTTTCGTAGAGGCGAACCGGAGATTTCGAGCGCTTCCACTGTCCGCCAAGTTGGGCGGCGAGCAAAGCGTGGGCCCGGTGGTAAATAATTTCCCAGCCGGTGGCGGTTAAGTTAGCAATCATTGAGTTTTTCTCCTGAATTAAGTTGAGTGCAAAGATGAGACGAGCAATTGCATTAATCTTTGATTAATAGATCGATCGCAGATTAACGCAGATTAACGCAGATTAACGCAGATAATTTCCTGTTATGGCGATCGAATGAATGCAATGCGAGTCTATTGAAGTTTTCCGGGTTTGAGAGAGAATCTTGAGAGTTTCAAGCTGAGGAATTAAGCCGTTTGCTGCGACAAAACCTGATCGTGACGGCAACTTCATTCGTTAAATTACAAAAGGTTTGATCGAGATATCCTGCCATTTCCCCTCAAATCTTTCGACAACCATAGGTCGGATGCGGAATTTGGGGGGACACCCATCAAGAACATCAATCCGCAAACACGAATAAGGACGGCGTTTGTGGGAACCTTGACCGCTGCGGCCGACAAATAGCAAAGATTCGGCTATCCGCCGGCTGGCTGTTTCGGAACCAGACTGCCGCGCCAAGCGATAAGCTTCAGGACTCAATGCTTCCTCCAACATCGGCCCTTCCGGGCGCTGGCGGCGGAGACTGTGGCCGCTTCCCCCGCAGACAAGCCAATTAATCCCAGAGTCGCCGTGTCCGGTATCCCCAGTCCGCAGGTATTCCAAACAGTGGGCGTGGCCAGTCAGCACCAAATCTACTAGCGGACGACCTCGCGCTACTTCCCCAACTGCATCGGCCACCCCGTCGAGCACCTCGCGCAATCGCAACCGCACCGCCAAAGTTTGAGCTTGATTCCACTTTGTCGCCTCGGTCACGTAGGGGGGATGGTGCAGGTAAATTACCCGCCCCCGCACCTCGGAATCGCACCAAGAGTTAATCAGCCTTTTTTTGAGCCATTCGAGCTGTTCAACGTCCGTGGCGGCTGTTTTGTGGGACGACAGTTGTTTGTCAATATCCATCAACATTTCGTCAACTTGCTCTAACTTGGCGGCTAAGTCGTCTAGCTGTTCGTCTTCCTCGGGAATTTGGGGGTTGAGCCGATCGCACATTTCGAGCATTGCCAATTTTTCTTGTTCCAACTTCTGGCGATCGAGTTCCAAATCCTGGCGGCGAATGTCGCCCTGTTTGGTTTTCGGGATCGGTAATGGTTCGTTGAAGGTGTTGGAGTCGAGGGCAAAGAAGTCGATGCCGCCACTGCGGAAGGTGTAGTAGCGGTTGGGTAAGCGGGTAAAGCGTCCGGGTTGGTAACGGATGCAGCGGCCTGTGCTGGTGCTGGCGGTGTAGTGGGTGTCTAGGTGGCGATCGAGATCTCCCGGCATTTTGTGAGCTTGCAGGTAGTCGAGAAACGCTTTGGCGTAGGCATTTCCGCGATCGGAACCGTGCCAGCCGACATCGAGATCCAACTTGGAACCCAACAGCCGGCGCAGTGGAAAAGCTGTCGCCGACAGAATGCCGTAGACTATCGGCAAGTCGTAATAGTCGTGGTTTCCCGGTACGGGCAAAAACGGAAAGTTAAACACCATGCGATCGTAAGCAATCCGAGAGGGATGCTCGCCGCCGACTATAAATTCTCGGTAGGGGCGAATAAAGTTTTGCAAGTAATATTCGCTGGAACCGACGAGATAAACTACATCGCCCGTGTGGAGGACGAAACGGCAAGTTTCCCGCTCGGAGACCATCTGTTCGGCAATCTGCCGCTGGGGATTGTAGCCGCGGTGATTGCCCGTGCCGCTATCGCCTACGACTAAAAATGAAAACTCTGGAGAGTCTGTGGTTTGAGTTTCTAAAACTATCCGAGTTTGGTCGATTCCCCGATCGACGATCGACTGTTCTTGCCACCGCACCCGCTCTTTCATTTTGCGGATTTTGACTGTTATTCGCGGGTCGGACACGAATTTCAATTCACCTCTTCTCCCAAATTGCTGAGTTCCTAGTTAATCATAGTGTAGCGATCGGGCGAGTTTTTACATCTCTCTAAAAGCTGAAAATCGAGGCGGGGGTACTCAGAAACCGGGTTTTGGACGAGAATACAGCGTTACAACTGACATATTGTCCCATTCTCAATAAGCTTTTTAGGAACAGGCATCTTGCCTGTTCCACAAGAAAATTCACTCTTTGTGGAACAGGCATCTTGCCTGTTCTTGAGAATGGTGCAACATCTCAGTTACAACTCACATCTTGTCGCATTCTCAATAAGCCTTTTATGGGCGGGATCTCGGGCCCACTCCACAAGAAAATTGACTCTTTGTGGAACAGGTCGTCGGGCCTTTTAAGCGAAAATGGTGCAATATGTGAGACGATCGCACTCTCCGACTCCAAGCGCGATCGAACCCTACACCTGCCCCAAGTGGGCAACATCAGATAGAACGCAGTAAAAAAATATAAAATGGAAGCAATACAACTGTCTTTATTCTCAAATGACTCAGAACCAATTCCTGTCAAAAAGCAGAAGAAAGCAAAATTAGGGCGTTACGAACGCATCCAACGCGAACTAGAAGCAAATGACTGCGACCCCTACAAGATATTCATTGATGTTGAATCTCAGTCACTGCCAAAATCAGACTATACATTTGTCGATCTTTTTTGCGGTGCGGGCGGCATGACCCAAGGTTTATTGCAAGCAGGTTTTCGACCAGTAGCAAGTGTTGAAATTAATCCCATCGCCTCGGCAACTCATACAAAAAACTTTCCAGATTGCCATCACTTGTGCGACGATATAAAAAACTTAAGTCCCCAAAAGTTGCTCGCTGAAATTGGTTCGCCAGAAGTTCATGTTGTTGTAGGTGGGCCGCCGTGTCAAGGCTTCTCAGTTGCAGGAAAACGCGACCCCAACGACCCTCGAAATCGCCTATTTAGAGAGTTTGTCCGCATTGTCTCTGAAATACGTCCTTGGTATGTTGTCATGGAAAACGTACCCGGAATATTGACTATACAGAAAGGGGCTGTTCAGCAAGCTATTTGCGAGGCTTTTGAGGAAATTGGCTATCCCCACGTTTCCGTTGCGGTGCTGGAATCAGCCGCCTATGGAGTTCCGCAAATTAGGCCAAGAGCTATTTTTATTGCCAATAGATTTGGGATGCCAAATCCCTATCCGAAGCCGCAATTGTTGCCCGAAAAATACAAAGCGATTGAGTCAGCAATTGATGATTTACCAGAGTATACTCGCATACCAGAAATTAATCACGAGTGGACTCGCCATTCTGCTGAGTATATGGAAAGACTTGCTAAAGTTCCGCCTGGAGGTTCTTTGTACGAAAGCTATGCAGATGCTTTCAAGCGACAGTATCCGGGAAAACCGAGTATGACTGTTAAAGAAAATCACGGTGGCACTCATATTCATCCTTATCTGAATCGCGTTATTTCAGCCCGTGAAATGGCTAGATTGCAAACTTTCCCGGACTCATTTATTTTTGAAGGTTCGATGAAAAAGGCAATGTGGCAAATTGGTAATGCTGTGCCACCGCGCTTAGCAGAGTGTATTGGCTTTGCACTTGTTCCCTACTTGACTGATATTGCTTTGAACAAATCTAGCAAAATTACTCTTAACCGTCGGAAGCAGATTCAGCTAGTTTTTGATTGAGAGCTTTTCTCCAAGTTTCAAAATCATACCAGCCACATCCCACGCAGCCTTCCTCAGCTTCTGCACCGCGCTGATGTATGGAAGGCCAGTCTTCCCCTCTTTCATACCAAAAGGTGATACCGAAAGGTTTGCCCCTTTTTCCTATTGTGATGCAGCGTTCGCAACTTCGAGATTTTAGAAGATTGTGATTGCCTGACGCATCCTTCTTGAGCAACTGAAATTTTTTCTTTATTTCAGATTCGCTCATAGATGTCAGGTGTGGTGGCTCATTTTCTCCCCAGCGTTCCATCGGGAATCTATGGTCAATTACTAATTCATGGGCTGCTCGTTTCCTCTGTTCGATTACATCTGTATAAGCTGAAACTTCGAGTATTCTTTGTACTAGAGAAGCGGGTATGTTAGCAGCAGAATTTGCTGATTTAATTTCTCCTGTCCACAAATCGCCCAAACGTGTTGCCTGACAAGTTTGACAGTATCTCTTTTCTGTTACAATAACCAGACCGGGGCGCTTCCTTGTGCCGCGCTGCAATCCCTGAATTCCGCCACCGCCAGCATATTGAGCTGATGCTATCTGTTTGCCTTCGCACTCCCGACAGTGCCATTTTTGGTCTGAGAGGAGATTAAAGACTTTGAATTGAGTTGAGTCTTGTTTTAATTGAGCTTTAATTGTGCTTGCTAAATCTTGATTGTTCACTCTACGTTTTCCGCTTCTATTTCTAGATTTTCGAGAAGATTGGAAACTGTTGTGTCCAAGCCGGTAGCTAGACTTGCAATTGCGGTGATGGACGGATTCCTGACTCCGCGTTCTACTCCAGATATATAGGTGCGGTCTAAATTAGCCCGCATTCCCAGCTCCTCTTGCGAAATTCCCAACGCTGTCCTGCGTTGCTTTACGAGATGACCTAAAGCACGCAGAATCTTCTGTTTCGATCGACTCATCTCCCAATTTTCAGTCTCTGCGGACGATCGGTCTACGGACGATGTGTCACATATCTGAAAAGTTCGATCGCCCCAAATTCCCCATCCCGACTGAAGACGGAGGCCTCGCAGAGGTACAATAGTAAAGTAGGGTGCGTTATCAGCGGAGTACGGCATCTTGAAAAATACTGCGATCGCTCCTCACTTACTTCACCAACAAAGGAGGCGATCGCACTTATTTTACCAGTCATCCAACTAACTCAAGGGACGCGATCGCTCAGTAAAAATGAAATAGTATGCGTTTGGATTGATAATCCTTGGTATTAACAACTTTACGCAATCTGCAATCGTTTCCCCAATGTCTGAGGTTCTGGTAGAGGTTTACCATCTTCTTGATAGAGTTCAATCAATGTTTCTAACAATTCTTGTCCGTGTTTTGCCGCTTCTTCGTAAGTGTGTCCGTGAGTGCAAGGCTGCATGACATCGGTAAACTCAGGCCAACTGACAACAAAAAGTCGATCTTCTTCTGACCACTGGATGATGAGACTGTAAGGGCTATTCATTCTTCTATTTCCTTGAGCTTCTGCACATCGGTTATTTTAATCAGCTTGTTGCTCCTAAACCCTATTTATTGTTAATTCTCAATCCCAGCTTTGAGCAAATATGTTTAATGCTTTGATATCCTCTGATGAGATATTCCCCTCAATTTCCTGATTCTGAAATCGCAGAATTTCACCTCTACCATCTTTCGCAGTAATTGTAAGCGTCTCTTCTTGCTGCCAAATACGATACCGCTCTCCCTCAAGAAATTTACCGCCTTCGGGTATTTGTCTGCCGTAGTTCCTTAAGACTGTTTCCGCAGTTTGCACAATATCTAGACTATATTCATATAACAAAATATCACTAGCAAATTTGGGCATACCTGCTTTTTTTTCCAAAAATTCAAGTAATTCCGCAACAGTCTTCGGAGGTTTTTTGTACCTTTCCGACTGTTGCCGTAATAATCTAACTATTAAGTCCGGGTATTCGTCAAATAGATCGCTCATAAACTCATCAGGTGACAGCGATTTGATGTTCCAAGGAGCTAAATCCTTTTCTTTGAAATCCGCGAGATTGCTGGTAACAATGACATCAGCATTTGCTGTTACAGCAGTAGCAAGAACATGACGGTCTTTAGGGTCATTTTTCATGATTTGCTCTAAGCCGACAGGTACTTCAATTATTGCTTCGGGAAAGGCTGCATTGATTTCCGCTTCAAGATTGATTGCTTTCTCCTGGCATAATATCCCTTGGCGGACAAGGTTGCTCATTGCTTCATCAAGGATTTTCTGCGACCAATACGGTAAATACAGACCAGCCTCGGCGGTGGAAAGCAGAGTATCGCGCAGATACATAGGAAACAGGACACAAGCATCGAGGACAACACTAAGCTTAGACATATTAATGTTGGAATTATTTCTATGCCTCGTACAAACCAGCTTCTTCGGTCATCTCGATTAGCCGATCCAAGTGTTTGCGACGTTTGTTGTCTCGATGTTCTTTATATAAAGTTAAATCCTCCAAACGAATACGTCTATGCTTTCCTACTTTGATACAAGGAATTTCTCCCTGGTCTAGTAACTTGACCAGAAATGGTCGGGATACATTCAGAATATCAGCAGCTTCTTGTGTTGTCAGTTCGTGATTGTGAGGTACTAGAGAGATAGCTTTACCTGATGCCATTGCACGCACGATCAGACGCAAAATGCTGTAGACTGATTCAGGAATTACTATCTCTTCTCCGTTACTTCCGACTAATTTTGGTTGTGCAAATTCGTGGCTGAGAATCCGATCTAGTTTTGCTATTTCTTCTTGTTTTTGTTCGGGAATCAAAACTGACTCAAGCGATGCTTTTTGGTTCAACATAATTAATCTCTTTTTTGATGTGATTGTTTTTGAAGCACAGAGTCAATATGGTGGTAAAATTTGGTATAATCAGCGGTTTAAACCGCTGATTATACCAGACCCCGTTTTATTGGTCAGCAGACAGAATCTGCGATCGCGGAAAACCTGTGCAGCCATTGCTGGAAGCGTATGTAAGTATTGGGCCGGCATATACTTGGTTGTTTCCTTCACGATAACACTTACCGTGCCATAAACGCAATATCCGAAACAAACGAAATATTCAAATTCCCCAAAGGGATAGTTCGATCGCCCGAAATTCCTCCTTCCGACTGAAGACGGATGCTTCGCAGATGTACAATAAGACGATCGCATTCCCCAACTCCCACCGTGATAGAGCGCTACACTTTGCCCGAAATGGGCAACATCTGGACTGAAACCGCCAAGCTTAAAACCTGGCTGCAAGTAGAAATCGCCGTCTGCGAAGCTCAAGCCGAACTCGGCTACATCCCCGCCGCCGCAGTCGAAGAAATCAAAGCTAAGGCTAATTTTGACCCCAAACGAGTCCTCGAAATTGAAGCCGAAGTCCGCCACGACATGATCGCCTTCTTGACAAATGTCAACGAATATGTAGGCGATGCCGGCCGCTACATTCACCTCGGTTTAACCAGTTCCGATGTCCTCGATACCGCTTTGGCGCTGCAATTAGTCGCTAGCGTCAATATCTTGTTAGAACGTGTCGAAGAATTGAGTCAAGCTATTCGCTATCAGGCTCAACAACATCGCAATACTGTCATGGTTGGCCGATCGCACGGAATTCACGCCGAACCCATCACCTTTGGCTTTAAACTAGCAGGATGGCTGGCAGAAGTGTTTCGCAGCCGCGCCCGATTGGTGAATTTGCGATCGTCCATTGCAGTCGGCAAAATCTCCGGTGCAGTCGGAACCTATGCTAATATTGACCCGCGAATTGAAGCGATCGCCTGTCAAAACCTCGGACTCGAACCCGATTGTGCATCGACTCAAGTCATTTCGCGCGATCGACACGCCGAATATGTCCAAACCTTAGCACTCTTAGCAGCATCGATCGAGCGTTTTGCAGTAGAAATCCGCAACCTGCAACGCACCGACGTTCTCGAAGTCGAAGAATTCTTTTCCAAAGGGCAAAAAGGCTCATCCGCCATGCCCCACAAACGCAACCCGATTCGATCGGAAAGACTCACAGGGATGGCGAGAATCGTCCGCGCCAACGCCGTCGCAGCCTTAGAAAACGTAGCGCTTTGGCACGAACGAGACATCTCTCACAGTTCCGTAGAACGGATGATTTTGCCCGATAGTTCTACAGTAACTCACTTCATGTTAGTAGAAACCACAGACTTAGTAAAACACCTGCTAGTCTATCCCGAAAACATGAAGCAAAACATGAACCTTTACGGCGGAGTCATCTTCAGCCAGCGCGTGATGTTAGCCTTAGTAGAAAAAGGCACGAGTCGCGAAGACGCATACAAAATTGTGCAATCTTGTGCTCACGAAGCTTGGAACAAACCGGGCGGCAATTTCTACAATTTAATTGCTAAGGACGATCGGGTAACAGCTAAGATGACCACCAAAGAAATTGATGATTGTTTCGATCCGCAGTATCAATTGAGGCACTTAGATTTAGTGTATCAGCGCTTGGGAATTTGAGGACAATTAACAATTAAATCAGACCGATCATTTTCGTGCTTGTCGGACAGTCGGACAGTCGGACAGTCCGCCGGGGGTTAAAACCCCCGTCTCATAGCGAAAGTCGGTTAAAACCGACTGAAAGACTCATAAAATAAAAGTTTTAGAGAAATATTTCAGTCCTCATAGCGAGGACTTTAGCTATGAGACAGGGGTTTCAACCCCTGTCGGTCTGGCGGGACGAGAGACAAGACGAAAAACGCGAAAATTCCCCAAGATAGGAAATGTAAAAACTCTATTAAATATCCACTTAACACAGCTATGAAATTAAACAGATTTACACAATATTTAATTTTATTCGCTCTAATATTACTATCTACAACCACCCTAAATTATACAAGATCGATTCGCGCCCAGGAGCCGCCACAAGTGCAAATTACCCAACCAGAACAAAACCCAGTAGTACCTGAAAGTATTTTCATGAGTCAACTTCCCCCTTCGGCACGACTGGTTGACATCCGCACCGTAAATCCCAACATTCGCCTCGATATCCGATACGCCACTACTAACAATTTCTTGAAACGAAAGCTTTACCCTATATCGAAATGCGCCTTGAGAAGTTCTGTTGCTCAACAGTTAGGGCGAGTTCAAACAGATTTGGAAAAAATCGGATTGGGGTTGAAAGTTTACGATTGCTACAGGCCTTTCTCTGTGACTAAGCAAATGTGGCAAGCTTGGCCAGATCCGCGCTATGTTGCTAATCCTGCTAGGGGTTCGCGGCACAATCGCGGTGCTGCTATAGATTTGACTTTAGTCGATCGCACCGGCAAAGAATTAGAAATGCCAACACCTTACGATGATTTTACCGAAAAAGCTCACGGAGATTATCAAGGCGGCAGCGCGGAATCTCGGAAAAATCGTCAAGTGCTTAAGAATGCGATGAAAAAACACGGATTTATCAGTATCACAACCGAATGGTGGCACTTTGATTCGGAAGATTGGCAGAAATTTGCGATTCTTGATATATCGCTTTCCGAGATTCCTTAATTCCACTATTTATTAAAAGTCGCAGATTTGAGGAAGACAAGGTACTGCTGTATCCCCACAGATGTCAGGGAAATTATCGCAATTTTACGGAAAATTCGTATTCGTATCCCCGGAAATTAGAGTCTAATTGTAATGTGTAATTGCCTGTTACTGGCACTTTTCCAGTCCACTCTGTTTCATTGCCTTGATAAGGATCTCCGGCTAAAAGTTGGCCACGAGGAGTTATAATTTGGGGAAAAACATCTTTCCGATTCCTAACAGTCATTGTTTGACCTTTTCGGGCGCGAATCCGGTAAGAGTGGCTGCCGCCGCCGATAATTCGACCTTTGACGATCGCCTCATCTCCTCCCGGCGGAAAATTAATCTGCTGGTTGACGTTAGAACAACTGCTTTCGGTGCGGTTTTTGGCAATCCAACCGGGCGGATCGGTAATTCGCAGCCAACCGTTTTGTTCTTCGGCAACTGAAACAAAGGTATTATTTTTAAGTTTTCCTACTATGTTGCTGCCCCTTACTTGCGGGATAGATCGCACATTTAGCGGTGGATTCGGATCGCTGACTACAGCCTGGGTGATTTTGCAACCGGAATTTGGCGGTGTGACAACTACTGGCTCAACTTTTGATCCAGAGACTCCTGCAACTAGCGAGGGTTGAAGTGCTGGGGTTTTGGCTGGTTGAGATTGAGATGGGGGAGATTGTGCGGCCTGGGTTTGTGCTTGCAGAGGTTCTGGTTGCCGAGATTCAGGGTTGTTCGTCGGCCCTGCAATCTGGTTTGTGGTGGATGTCGGTGATTCACCGAGGGGAGGATTGGATTGTTTCATCGCACCCGACTGTATAGTTGCAACAGCTACTCCCACCGCTGTTGCCAGTCCTGCTAAGCTTATTGTGATGATTTGACGCTTCGTAAATGACATAAAAAACCCTCTCTGTATCTATACTAATAATTTTTGTTTGGGAGTTGGGGCGATCGCCAGTTAATTTATAGTGGAAATACCTAGTGCGGGCCACAGGGTCAGGATTTTTAGATAAAATTTCAGATCCATAATTGTCGCAATAATTTGAGTCAATATATACTGGACGCCTATACTGATGGTAATCTTGCTCTGGGTTATTTGCGCGAAAATTTGCGAAGGTAAGCGTTCAGCGCGAGGTACATAAAATGTCAAAATTGATTCCTCTGAGATTACAACCGCCTCGCGATCGATTATTGGAGGAGGTGAAGCAGGAAGTCCAAGCAGGCCTCGCGCAGTCTTTGCACGCTGCTGTGCTGGCTAACCTCAGTCAAGACTCGTCCCCTGTTGGTGTTAACCGCTGTTGGGATGTGGAAGTGAAAGCGGGCAACCGTCCGAGTTTTCGGCTTCCTCCCAAAGCAAGCATTGCTAAAGTGTTCGATCGTACCGGTGGCAAATTGGTAATTTTGGGAGCCACGGGTGCAGGCAAAACTACGACGCTGCTAGAATTAGCTCGCGTGTTAATTTCCCGCGCCCAAAAAGATGCTAGTTTTCCAGTACCAGTGCTGTTTGAACTTGGATCGTGGAAAGCAGAATCCGGGGCGATCGCAGATTGGTTAATTGCTCAACTTCAGTTCAAATACCGCATCTCTCCTGCTGTCGGCAAAAAATGGCTAGCCGAACAAAAATTGCTGCCTCTCCTCGACGGCTTGGACGAAGTAGAAACCCACCGCCAAAATAGCTGCATTCAAGCAATTAATCAGTTTGTGGAAAGCGAATTTAAACCCAAACATTTAGTAGCTTGCAGCAGTTTTGAAGCTTACAAAAACTGCGATACAAGATTTCGCCTGCAAGCAGCGGTTTTATTGAAACCTTTAACAGAAACTCAAATTCAAAATTATTTGCTAGAAGCCAGAAGCCGCGAACTTTGGTACAGCATTGAGCGCGAGCCGGAGTTGTTGAAATTGGCAAAAGTTCCCTTGCTTCTGAGCATGATGGCTTTGGCTTACGACGATATTTTAATTGAAGCTTGGAAGCGCATAACTTCCGCAGAAGAACAACGCAAATATCTCTTAACTGCCTATATTCGCCACCAAATCACCGGGAAAGTCAAGCAGTATCCCAGAGGTAAGGAACTGCGGCCGGAACAAATTCGCTACTGGCTGGGATGGTTGGCCCGAAGGATGGAACAGCAAGGAATTCAAGAATTTTACCTCGATCGCATACCGTCTAGCTGGCTGCAAACAGACCAGGAACGGCGCAAGTATCAGTTTGGAGTTAAGCTGGTTGGCGGGCTGATTTGGGTGATTTTAGGATTAATTGTCAGCCTAGTCTCCGGGTCAATTTGGGGATTAATTGCGGGTGCTGCTGCTGCGGTAATTAGTGCTTTGTTGCCGGGAATTCCGGGGATTGAAAGTTTTATATTGCGCTTCGTGCTGTGGTCGAAGGGCTATATTCCTTGGGATTACAGGCGTTTTCTCGATGCTGCGAGCGATCGCTTGTTGCTGCAAAAAACTGGCGATCGGCGTTATCGATTTATCCACGATTTATTGCAAAAACATTTTTCGGAAATCTAAATGCCGGAACTTGACAAAAACAAATATAATGGATGTAACTGTGAAGGAGATTCCAATATTCGACAAGCAAAAGGAAACTCAATGACTGTAAAATTCATTCTGAGCGAATACGTTGACAAAGCAATGGCTGAGGCTATGTATGACAAACTTGAAGATCATAGCTTTGTTGGGAAAATTCCTGTTTGCAAGGGAGTCATCGCCTTTGGTTCAACTTTAAAAGAGTGTCAAAATGAGTTACGCTCAACTTTGGAAGACTGGATTTTGCTAGGGTTGAAATTGCGACATCGAATGCCCGTCATTGACAATATTGATTTAAATCAGGAGCCTAGCCTTGAGCCGTTGGACACCTTGTAAGCGTCGAGAGTTCATCCAGAAATTACAACAGCTAGGCTTTTCGGGCCCTTTTTCTGGAAGTAAGGAATGAAAATTTAATAACTTTAGCGTCTGCTAAATAGTCGGAACTGCACGATAATTCCATTTGGGTAGGTACT
>NZ_JAUBTR010000078.1:0-30690 GCF_036705045.1 Microcoleus sp. BR0-C5 | reverse complement strand
TGAATATTTGCCAAAATGGAACTACCGTGCAGTTCCGACAATTGAGTAGATGGTGAAGTTATTAAATTTTCATTCCTTACCATTATGAAACTTAAACCTAAAATCACGATTGCCGACCATTTTTCCGACTTAGAAGATCCCCGAATTGAGCGAACTTGCACATCATCAATTAATTGATATTATCACCCTCTCAATTTGTGCCGTGATTTGCGGTGCTGAGACATGGGTGGATATCGAAAGTTACGGGCGTGCTAAATACGAATGGTTAAAGACAATTTTAGAATTGCCGAATGGCATCCCTTCGCATGACACAATTGCGCGAGTATTTTCTCGCCTCAAACCTGAGCAATTTCAGAAATGTTTTTTGAGTTGGATTCAATCTATTAGCTGCTTCAATCCAGGAGAAGTAATCGCAATTGATGGCAAAAATCTTCGCCATTCTTACGATCGGGGAGGAGACAAAAAAGCGATTCATATGGTCAGTGCTTGGGCGACCAGTCAAAGATTAGTTTTAGGACAAGTTAAGGTTGATAAAAAATCCAATGAAATCACAGCAATTCCGGCTTTACTCAAAGTATTAGAATTAAGTGGAAGCATTGTCACCATTGATGCGATGGGCTGTCAAAGGTCAATTGTGAAGTCAATTGTCGAACAAGGATGAGATTACGTAATCACCTTAAAAAAGAACAAACTATCCCTGTATGCCAGAGTAGAAGAGTTGTTTAAACAAGCAATTATACAAGGATTTTCTGGCTCTACACATACAGCTTATTTAACCCAAAAAGATAAAAATCATGGTCGCTCATAAATCCGACATTACAACCATATTAAGTGACATCAAAGAGCAGATTGATCCCGATAATCAATGGGAGAAGCTTCATAGTATAGGTCTGATATAATCCGTGAGAATAGTGAAGGGAAAAACAACTATTGAAACTCGTTATTATATGAGTAGTTTACCAAATAATGCTCAAAAATTTGGTGAATTAGTCCGCAGCCATTGGGGAATTGAAAATTCTTTACATTGGGTATTAGATGTGGGTTTTCGTGAAGATGATTGTCGAATTAGAAAAGATAATGCTCCGCAAAACTTTGCTATGATTAGACACATCTCGCTTAATCTTTTGAATCAAGAAAAAACCTCAAAAACCGGAGCCAGAAATAAGCGACTTCGAGCCGGGTGGGATGATGACTATTCGGGAGCATCCCGGTTTTGCGCTTTTGAGCATCAAACGGATATTGATCCGTTAAGGTAGGCGCACCGAAGCTTAAGCATTTGATTAACATTTTTCATCAACCACTGCGCTCCTGAAATTTTTAACCTTCTATCAATTTGTTTTACTGCCGACTCTACAGCTCCGGAACCGATGGAACAAACCTTTTGTGTTGACAATTGCTCGTAGTTAACAATCCGTCGGCGATGCTTCTCCAAATAAGCACAAAAGTTCTGGGCTTGTTTTTGACGGCAAGACTTAAATAAATTGATGGTTTCCTCGACTCGTCCTTGCCACAGAAACTCCTTACCCTGCGCCAGACGCTTCAACGACCCACCCACCTTACAGAGATTTTCAACTAAGTGATACCAATCTAAAATTTCCCGCCGCGTCCCGTCAGGATTCAACTGGACAATAATATTCCAAATGCCATCACGGGGCGATCTCCCAAACAGGTTAGTAGCTCTGATAAAGGCTGACTGTTCACATAATTAATTAACGCTTGATTGTCAAGAAAAAATGCCCCGTAATAACTGTCGTGCAGTCGCACAGCCTTGTATTCAAGCCAGTGAGTGCCCTCTCCCTCTTCTTTTCTGAGACGGACTTTCCCCCCATCCACACTGGTTTCCTTTACCTCCGAAGTAGCTATTCTGGACGCCCATTCTTGCTTTTCCACTAATCGGTGTAAACAAGTGTGACCTATATGCACTCCCGTCTGGGCTTCTATTTCACTCTCAGCTTTCTCATAAGAGAGATTAGCCACCTGACGGAGGCAGCATTTTTCAAATAATGGAGCTAAACGAGTAGATTTTTTCACTCCCAATTTTTCGGCTTGTTTTTCAGTAATTATTAGTTTACCAATGCAACTTTTTACTGTGCGAGACCGTCCTGATTCTGTTCCTGTTGCCTGTTTGATAAAAAAAAACCAACCTCCGGCCCGACTAATTCTAGCCATTGCTCTCGAATATGCTTTTCGATTGTTTCCAGACTTGATAATTCTGAGACCGGAGTATTTGTGTACATAATCTCGGCAATCTCAGCAGCACAAGCTTTTAAACGCTCCTTCTGTTCAGGGGTCATAGCCACTCCTCCTACAAATGCAGTTCACGCTTCTGTTGACGCTCTACCTATTATCCTCTCTAGATAGCACTTTTACAAAACCGGGATGCTCCCTGACTATTCTCCTTGAGATTCTCGCTGTTGCAGTTAACTAAATTCTCACGAATAACTCATCAATAACTATTATACAACTTGTAAACAGTGGTTGTAATATTTTTATTGTCTCAAAATTAGCAGGGAGTAAAAACCACCATTAATCAGTTCCTATTTTATCTAAAAAGTCATTACAAAGCGTGTCGGTAGCTTCTAAGAATGGTGAATTTATCTCAAAATATACTCACCACTGATGAACAGTGTTCAATAAGATGCGTTCCCCCTGGGCTTGATTCCTACAAAATACCTGTATTATAACAATCCTAAATGAGTCGTATTTTTTTTACCCCACCCCAACCCTCCCCTTACGAAGCGGAGTGGGTAAGAAATTCACAAATGATGCGAGGATTGGTATATACCCAACAAAAACTGCACCAAGCCCTATTAATAGGTTATTCCTAGTCAAATTACCACTTATACCCTGTTATATTGATTTAATAAAAGTCGGTATTAATATATAACTATAGCAATAAAAATGACTAAAAACTTATAATTAAAATCGTTTTTTAAAGGAATCCTCGGCGATAAATAATTATCAAAAACTGCTGGTAAAACAAACAATTTAAAAACTGGTTTGCCAAAATCAAGTAAAAAGAATGGGAAGAAAATGGTTGCGAACAGGTAAATAAAAATTTTTCGCCAAAAAACAATCTGCCCAAAAGCGACAAAATCGAGTATAATAGTATTGCCTAATTGAGTCGCAGTTCAGAAATACTGTAGAAAAAACTAAATTTATTGAAATAGACAGGTGCAAATTGAGGATTGAAGGCGTACCCAAATTGACTAAATATTTGCTGATCGGTTCCACAAAAGCTTACAGTGGCAAGTCTGCCATCGCCCTAGGGATGGCACTCGGACTCCGGGGAAAAGGACTGGCCGTCGCCTACGGCAAACCTCTGGGAACCTGTTTCAGCTCGCCAGGAGCTGGGATAGAGGACGAAGACGTGCGGTTCGCGGTAGAGACGCTGAATCTCTCAGAAAGTCAGATGCCGTCAACACTGCTGTATTTGGATGAAGAGACGGTTCACAAGCGTTTGCGGGGAGAAGACAAGACAGATTACCGCCAGTCTTTAGCGCAATATTTGCAAGCTCCCAGCGGAGACTTGGTGCTGTTAGAAGGCCCAGCTAATTTGGAGGAAGGCAGTCTGTTTGACTTGTCTTTGGCTCAAGTCGCTGAGGCAATTGATGCCTCTGTGCTGTTGATAGCCCGCCCGATCGATCTGTATGTAGACGATTTGCTGTCTGCTAAACAGCGTTTGGGTTCGCGGTTGCTGGGCGTGGTACTCAACGACGTTCCCTCGGACAAACTCGAATCCGTAACGGCGACTGTGCGGCCTTTTCTGGAGGCGGCGGGTATTCCAGTTTTGGGAATGCTGCCGAGAAGTGCTTTGCTGCGAAGTGTCAGTGTCAAAGAATTGGTGCACCAATTGAAAGCTGATGTGCTCTGCCGTCGAGACCGTTTGGACTTGATGGTGGAAACCTTGACAATTGGCGCGATGAATGTTAGTTCGGCTCTGAAGTATTTCCGCAAAGCGAGAAATATGGCGGTGGTAACGGGGGGCGATCGCACGGACATTCAGCTAGCTGCTCTGGAGAGCTCGACTCAGTGCTTAATTTTGACAGGCCACTTGCCTCCTTCTCCCCTAGTGATCGGCAGGGCAGAAGAAATGGAAATTCCGGTTTTGTCTGTTGATTTGGATACCTTAACCACGGTAGAAATTATCGACAGCACCTTTGGCAGCGTGCGCCTGCACGAACCGATCAAGGTGGAATGCGTTACTCAGCTAATGGCAGAACATTTTGACCTTGATGGCATGATGGCATCCTTGGGCCTGAGCGATCGAGTCCATTAATAACACAGCCGGAGCTGAGGGAAGAAGGTATTCGGCAGAGAGAACTTTTTGTTTAAATAAATAAAAAGCTAAAATTCTTAAATTCTCAATTTTTCTTGAATTCTACCTTGAGCTCCGGCTGCCGAATGTCTTGAGACATTCTGCCTTCAGGCGAACTCAAATCTCCATATCCTCTAGTCTGAGCCCGTCAATCAGCAATTCTTAACTTCTTTTTGGCGGCAATGGCTAGTGAGTCTGCTAAAATCCACAACGTAGTTTTATTTAATTTAATAAATTCTTTGAGTCAATCAATTGAGCTACCCAGAGTAGATGATTTTTTACAAGAACTTGCGGCGATCCAGCAAACCGGCTCCAAGCGGATTGCTCTTTTGGGTTCTCGCCACGTTCCTATTACCCACCAGCAGCTAATTGAGATGCTGAGCTACGCCATAGTTCTGGGAGGCAATCAGCTCATCACTTCTGGCGCTACAGGCACCAATTCAGCCGCAATTCGGGGGGCAATGCGAGCAGATCCTAATCTGCTGACGGTGATTTTGCCACAAAGCATGAGTCGCCAGCCTCGGGAGTCTCGCGACCAACTCGAACAAGTGATACATTTGGTAGAAAATCCCAAAAATGATAGCTTGTCTCTCCCGGAAGCAAGCGCCATGTGCAATCAGGAGATTATTTCTCGCTGCCAGCAACTGATATGTTTTGCTTTTCACGAAAGCCACACTTTGCTGAAAACTTGCCAGGATGCGGAGGAACAGCGCAAGGTGGTTACTCTGTTCTATTTTGATTGAACTGCGAGGCGGATGATGCTGTTGGGATTGCCTGTGTCGGTTATTCTGCTTGATTGTATTGCTGCTGCGGCTGCGCTGGTTTACGCACCGTTTTTGGTGGTTGCGTTCGCCCGCTTGCAGCTAGGCTACGATCAAGCAGCCCCCCGCGCTATGTTTGAGAGGTTGCCTGGTTACGCTCAGCGGGCAACTTGGGCTCACCAAAATTCGTTTGAGACGTTTATGCTGTTTTCAGCGGCGGCTTTGATGGCTTTTGTGACGGGGGTAGATTCCGAACCGGCGGGTTGGGCTGCGATCGCTTTTACGATCGCCCGGTTGTTGTTTTCGGTTTTCTATATTCTCAATGTGCCGCTGGGGCGATCGCTCATGTTTGCGATTAGTTCTTCTTGCACTGTTTCTTTATTCTATTTCAGTTTGAGAGCTGTTAATGGCTAATTGTTATTAGTCACTGGTTCTTAGTCATTAGTCATTAGTTAAGAGATGCTTAATTAATGACTAATTACCAATTACAAACTACCCATTACCAATTACTAATTTATGGCTGCTAGTTATTCATTTGATATTGTCAGCGAGTTCGATCGGCAAGAATTAGTTAATGCTGTTGACCAAACAGTCCGGGAAATTCAAAGCCGGTACGACTTGAAAGATACCAAAACTACCGTGGAATTGGGCGCAGAATCCATAACTGTCAATACGGACAGCGAATTCACTCTCGATGCGATTCACACTGTTTTGCAAACTAAAGCCGCCAAGCGGAATTTATCTTTGAAAATTTTTGATTACGGCAAAGCTGAGCCTGCTAGCGGCAGTCGCATCCGTCAAGAAATTAAACTTAAAAAAGGGCTCACTCAGGAAATCGCGAAACAGATTACTAAATTGATTCGCGATGAATTTAAGAAGATTCAAGGTTCGATTCAAGGAGATGCAGTGCGGGTGTCTGCTAAGGATAAGGATGATTTGCAGTTGGTGATTCAACGCTTGAAGCAAGAAGAGTATCCCGTGGCTTTGCAGTTTACCAATTACAGGTGAATTTTTGAAAGCTAAGTATTGGATTCCCGGTTGTGCGATCGCATCTTTGAGTGCGATAGAACTTGCCTTGCGCTTACTCGGATTCGGAAATCCTGCCTTGCTGCAAGCGGATGCGAATGCTGGCTATATATTTGCACCAAATCAACTTGTATATCGCTTTGGCAATAGACTTGAGTACAATCAATTTTCTCAGCGTTCTGAACAAATCGATTCAGCAAAGCCTGAAGGTACTCTCAGAATTTTGATGATAGGAGATTCGGTTCTTAACGGTAATAATACTACCGATCAGAAAGAAACTATTCCAGAATTGTTGGAAGCGCGTTTGTTGGGCATAAAAAAGCAAGTTGAGGTGCTGAATGCTTCTGCGGGTTCTTGGGGAATTGGCAATCAATTGGGATATATTCGCAAGTTTGGCACTTTTGAAAGCGATGCTGTGATTTTGCAAATTGGTACTCACGATTTGCTACAACCTCCAAGCAGCAGCGCGGGGGTGGGAAATGACCCGCTGATGCCGAATCGCAAACCGTTATTGGCAATTCAAGAAGTGTTTCAAAGACACGTTATGCCCGAATTGTCAAGTGTTTTTGTATCGAATTCTCCGGCGGCGGGAGTGCCGGTGTCGGAATCACAAAAGTTTAGGGAAAATATGCAGCGATTTGAGCAAATAGTTGCTGTGGTGCGAGCTAAGAATATTCCGTTGTTTGTGTTGTATAC
The DNA here is from genome assembly GCF_036705045.1 of Microcoleus sp. BR0-C5. Lineage (NCBI taxonomy): Bacteria > Bacillati > Cyanobacteriota > Cyanophyceae > Oscillatoriales > Microcoleaceae > Microcoleus > Microcoleus sp. BR0-C5. The sequence continues at coordinate 23,889 of NZ_JAUBTR010000078.1, read as the reverse complement.
TTGCGATCGAGCGGATTTACTGCCCGTACCGACTCAGCCGAAGTTTAAATCCGAGTTTGTCGATCGGCTAAAAGCTTTAAAAATTCCAGTCATAGACACTCATGCAGCCTGGTCAAAATTGCCGAAAACGAGGGTAGAAAGTTATTTTCGGGATGGCGTACACCCCACAGCCCCAGCTTATGAATCAATAGCAGATTTACTGTTTCAACAGTTGTGTATACAGAAAAAATTGGTGGCGTGTGGCGGGAAGAAATAAGCTGCTTTATAGCCGAAGGAAGAAGCCCGATGTCCGTCGGAAGAAGGAAGATGTAATTCCTGAGAACTGGCAACTGACAACTGACAACTGATTGGTATTAAATATCTAAACCCGTGACTGTTAAGTCAGGAGGATGTTCGACAACAAACTGGTAATATAACTCTTGCTTTGCTTGTGGCGGCAGAGACATTATCCATTCTAGGAGTCCCATTTCACCTGCTACTATCTTCGGATTAGTGAGAGTCGATCGCACTTTAATTTGTTCATTCCGGCTGACTGGCAATTGCTCGTGTAGTGTCAGGTGTACCTGCACCTGCTGCAGGTTAGTCACATTTAAGCGATAAGCGTAACTCATGCGCCGCTGCTGGCCGATCAGTTTTTTATCTACTTGTCTTTCCACTAATGCCCGCTCTATTTTTAACCGTTCATCTATTCCTAAATTAACTTTATATTCTTGGCCGGGGGAAACATTTTCTAACTGCACAGTGCCGACAAAAGTGTTGTCGCGAAAGATATTTGCTTTACCAGGAAGCAGAGTAGCACCTGTCAGCGGATTGACAACAACTGCTTGCAAATAGGCAAAACTGACTAATCGCGGGACGGCTATATATTCCGGTTTAAACGGATAATTTTCTCTGAAAACCATCACTTTGTGCGGTGTACCGTCGCTGGGAATCTTGGTATTTCCCCCTACTTGAAATGAGACGGTGCCTCCTTCTCTGGATACTTTGGCTGTGGCTGTTTCAGCTTCCCTGGGTTGGGAGGCTGTGTCGGGTGTAGCGCCTGCAGAGCCAAAGCGCATCCCCCCTTCAAATACGTCTACCACATCTCCATCAGCATCTGATAAAATTTGACTAGAGCGCGCTATTGACTCAGTATTTCGGTATTTGACTGTAGAGTGTAAAGTATCGATAAACCAGGGTTCTAGTTTTGGGGGCAAAGTTCCCATTCCGGGTTTTGCTGTAGATAAAGTCAGCGCTACTCCCGTCCAATCTTCGCCTGTATTTTGATTGACTTCGGCTAGGTAATTGAGATTAATTTGGTTGTTGGTAGTGTTGACTCGCAAGTCGTAAAAGGGAGTCCAACGGGCTCGCATGACTACATAGGAAACTTCTAGTTCAAAATTGCCACTGCCGCTGGGTTCTATGGCAACAATGATGTTAAAGCTTTGCTCGGAATGGGGAGTTTTTACTTGCCCCAACTGCTGGTTCAAAGCTTCTATTTGCTTGTCTAATTCTTGCTGCTGTTTTTCGTGTTGGGCGATCGCACTTACATATTTTAGGTAATTAGTTCCTAAAAAGTTGAGCAATTCGCCTGTTTCATTTAAACCTACCTGCTGTTTGGCGATGCTGCTGGAAAAGAAACCGACGCTTTTTTCGCTCAAACCTTCCACAAATTGGAGCTGAATTTTTCGGGCGGTTATTTTGTCGTTAATTCCCCGTCTTTGGGTTTGTAACTCCTTAATTTGTTGGGTTAATTCGGCAGTGCGATCGCCCACTGGTTCGCTGCTAAACACTCTGTGGCAGCGCACTCCCAGCAATCGCACAGCAACTGTACCCGCACCCGTAGCCCTTACTGACTCTGGTTCCAGGGTTGTGGGGAGAGAGACGATCGCCAATTCTCGCTCGTTTCCCGTCAAAGCGACTGTACCGCGGCGCGTCACCAAAGCGCGATCGGTGTAAACTGTAACTTCACAGATGCGAGTATCCAGTGTTTTGATATTATCCTGATTGAGTAAATACGAATCAGTCATTGCTACTAATGCCTTTACGAAACTCTTTTAGTGCTTCCAATGGCGACGCAAATAAAATGCAACGCTTCAACAAAGATAAGTCTAATTCTGGCAGGAATTCGCTGCTAGCAATCGGCTCATAACCCTGCTCTCGGAAGCGGTAAAGTTGCAGCGTTCCGTCTTCCCAAAACCATACTTCAGGCACACCCATCAGCCGATATTTCTGAAGTTTAATCGGACTGCCGCTAGTAATCACCACCTCAATGCACAAGTCAGGAACATCCTTATCTGTCCCGCAACAATAAGACAAATCTGACTGATATTCGACAACACCTTCAATTATCTGGCTATAACTGCCACTGGGAAAAAACTCAACTTCCTTTACTTCAAAGTAGAGCAAAAGCAATCCTGCAATTATGGATTGAACCGCCTCATGAGGTTTACTAATTCCCACAATTTCTAATACTCCTTCACAGTAAAATAACCGCACTCCCGGCACATCCTCAAAACTAGCTTGAATAGCCTTGAATTGATGCCATGTCAAACCGCGGCAAGTGAAACGTTGTTCGACTGCGGGAGAAGTTGTTGGATTGTCTACAGTTTGAACCATGACTGTCCTATTGATGTTCAAAATGGTAGCTTAGGGCGCGGGGAGGGCGGGTTTACGACATCATTAGTTTTAGACATTGATGATTTGTAAAGCCAGCCCCTACGGTTTAATGTTAGCTCAGTGGCGCGATTCCTGCCAAATCCAAAATTTGAGGAATTAAATCTTCTCGTTTGACGGCCATCATGTGAACTCCTTGACAAATCTGCCGCGCTAGCTTGACTTGTTCAGCAGCAATTTTTATGCCTTCCTGCAAGGGTTCTGGAGCTTTTGCTAAACGATCGATCGTCTCTTGTGGGATGTGAACTCCCGGCACGTATTTTTTAATGAATTCAGCATTTTTAGCTGATTTAAACAAAAATATTCCTGCTAAAACTGGCTTGTTGCAGCCTGCAGCAACGTGGTGCATGAACTTATCCAAAATTTCAAAATCTGTAATTAATTGACTCTGAAAAAACTGTGCTCCAGCCTCTACTTTTTTCTCAAATCGGCTTTGCAAACCCGACCAACTGGGGCATTGCGGATCGACGGCAGCACCGACAAATAAATCGGTAAATCCGTCTGTTAAAGGTTTGTCATTCCAGTCTTTGCCGCCATTCATTTTTTGAATGACTTGTAACAGTCGCACTGATTCCAAGTCGAATACACTTTTTGCTTTAGGATGGTCGCCCGCTTTGACGGGATCGCCTGTAAGTGCTAATACATTGCGAATGCCTAAAGCGTGGGCTCCCATGAGATCGGCTTGCAGACCAATTTGATTGCGATCGCGACAAGCAACTTGACAAATTGGCTCAATTCCGTGCTGCACTAAAATCGCCGAAACTGCTAGGGGGCACATTCGCAACACAGCGCGACTCCCGTCGGTGATATTAATGGCGTGAACTCTATTTTTAAGGCGTTCAGCCATTTGAATTGTGTGAGTCATGTCGCCGCCTTTTGGTGGGGCAACTTCGGCGGTAATTATAAATTCTCCGGGGGTGGTGCAGGCTGTGCGAAAACGGTTCATGATTATTTGTCTGTTATTGGTTATTTGTTATTTGACAGTTGACAGTTGTTAGTTGACAGTTGACAGTTGACAGTTGTTAGTTGACAGTTGGCAGTTGTTATTCTTAACCAGTAACCAATAACAACTAACAACTAACAACTAAACAGGTAAAGAATAACCGAAAGCTGTCTTAACCTTAGTTAGAGTTTGGTTAGCAATCGCTTCTGCTTGTTCTCTTCCACGACGTAGTACAGACTCTAAATATCCCGGATCGTCCATTATTTCCTTGTATTTATCCTGAATTGGTTTGAGGGCATTAATTGTCGTCTCTGTCAGCAAGGGTTTAAAATCTCCCCAACCCATGTTTTCACACTCTGTGGCTACTTCTTCCTTAGATTTGCCGGAAAGCAGGAGATAAAGTGTCAGCAAATTTCTAGCTTCGGGGCGATCGGGGTCGTCAAAAGTCAAACCCCGCACGGCATCTGTTTTGCAGCGCTTGATTTTTTTGGCGATCGTATCTGGCGAATCCAATAAATTAATTCGACTTTGTTCGGAAGGGTCAGATTTCGACATTTTGCGCGTGCCATCAGTCAAACTCATCACCCTCGCACCGTCAGTCCGAATTAAGGGTTCGGGAAGTTTCAATACTGGCTTTTCGGGTGTGCCGAATTGGTGATTTAATCTGATGACAATATCGCGGGTGAGTTCCAAATGCTGTTTTTGGTCTTCTCCCACTGGCACTTTGTCGGCATCGTAAAGCAAAATGTCTGCTGCCATTAACACCGGATAATTTAGCAAACCGGCGTTGACATTTTCACCTTGTTTAACTGCTTTTTCTTTAAACTGAATCATATCTTCGAGCCAGTTAATCGGCGTAATACAGTTGAGCAGCCATGCTAGTTCTGTGTGCGCCGAGACGTGGGATTGCACGAAAATAGTAGAATATTCTAAATCGATGCCGCAAGCTAAATACAGTGCCGCGATCGTGTAAGTGTCGGAGGCTAGAGTTGCTGGATTGTGCGGTGCGGTAATTGCGTGCAAATCGACTACGCAGAAGTAATTTTCGTACTGACTTTGATTTTCTACCCAGTTGCGAATGGCACCGAGATAATTGCCGAGGTGAAGATTGCCGGTTGGCTGAACTCCAGAAAGAACGCGCTGTTTGCCCATGAGGAAAGAATAGAATTGAATTCACATTTCTATATTGACACGTTATTTCAATTTCAGCGCCTCTAATTTTCTGGCGGTTGACTGTTGACTGCTGACTGTTGACTGCTGACTGTTGACTGTTGACTACTGACTGTTGACTGCTGACAACTGACAACTGACAACTGACAACTAACAACTAACAACTGACAACTCACAACTGACTAATTACCAATCTGTCAGCAACCTTGCTTTCCGCAAAACAAATGTCAGAACAGTTTCTTCGCCGGTAATAATATCGGCTCTGCCCTCCATTCCCGATTGAATCGAATACTGGGGGGGGACATTAGCCTGGGAGTTTCCGAAGAATTGGCCGTTGGCGGATTGGAGTTTGGTTAAATAAGTTTGTTCGGGCTTAATTGCCACTTCGTAATAAGCTGTACCTAAATTATTAGTGGGATTTTGAGTGGCGATCGCATCTGGGGCGATTTCGCTGACAGTTCCTTTTAATGTGCCGTAATCGGGGAAAGGCAAAGCCGAAATCCTGATCTGTACGGGTTGGCCGATTTGGATGCGGGCGATGTCTTGGGATGTCACCTTGGCTTTGACTACCAGGGGTACGTCGCTGGGGACGATTTGGGCGATCGCACTGCCGGCTTGTACGGTTTGACCAGTATTTCGTACTTCCAATCTGAGAATTGTACCATCAGCGGGGGCGCGGATCACGCTATTTTCTAGTTTTAAGTCAATTTGATTTAGTTCTTTTTTAGCTTGAATCAATTGTTGTTGAATGGACGATTGCTTGACGAGCAAAACCCGCCGACTTCGGCCCAGTCTCTCGGCGACATCTGGCAGCGATGTGGCGAATTTTATTAAAGCGGATTCGATTAATTCCTGTTGGGCGGAAGTTTCACTTTGGATGGTTTTAAATTGGGCGCTGGCCAAAATTTGATTTTCTAAGTCGCGCAGTTGCTGGTTGATTTGCTGTGCTGCTGTTTGAGACTGATTAATTATTTCTTGTAACTGTTTTTTTTGAGCGCCCAAACGCGAAGCGTCTACAACTGCGATCGCATCTCCTGCTTTTATAGTCTGATTCTCGCTGACAGCAATGCTTTCGACGGTTCCTTCGGTGGCTGCTTGCACGACGCGCACTTCTCCGGCTGGACGGACGATCGCGTCTGCTTTGACTGTAGCGCTGTATTTGGTGACGCTAGCGAGGGCGATCGCCCCGCCAAAGGTCGCCACCATCAAAATCCCCCCCAAAGTTGTCCAGCGGCTGACAGGGGGCAAAAACTGGTCGTTATCAAAGGTTTCAGGGGGTGTGGCTTCGGGAGTGAGAGACATGGCGGCAAGGGGGAGAGGGGAATAGTTGGGAGGTTGGAGTTTTGAGTTGGGGAGGAGGGAGAGATCGCTGATTTCTTTTGTCACTTTTACGATCGGCTTTCCGGAAACCAAGCATAGGTTTAGAAGTCTAAATCAAAATTCACAGGGTAAAGGTAAAAATCCGCACAGCTTTGCCGTTCCCACCCACAAACTTCGCCAAATATCAAGAGGAGTGAAGCCAGCGGGCCACTGTCATGAAAATACGGCATTTCCGCCATGAGTTTTGGCACTGTTACCGGGTTTTTCCTTTATGCGTAGGTAGTAAGTAAGTACATAGGTATTAATAGGAGTTATTTATGTCAGAAAATCAAGAAGGTTCACTCTTCATCGAACTAACCGATGGAGAATCTGCTACTGTCAACGGTGGCAGTATTACCAGCGATGTTAGCGGTGCTAAAAGCAACAGCGAGACGGATAACAGCAGCAGCTATGGCCTGAATATGCTGTTTTTCCTGCCGCAGCCTAGCCAGCTTTATCTGTACGATCCTCGCCGCGATCGCCCTTACAAAACTCTAGTGGTTTAGATAGCTGAGTCAAGTTGTGCGAGCGAGTAAACTTTCAAAAATTATCGGTAATATTCCGGAACCCGCACAGCACTACCAGAAGTATTAGTCAGTATTTACACGAGGCTCTAGAAATTAAATAATATTTCTAGTTTCCCTTCAATTTTATTAACTTAAACCGAGTCAAATCATGAAAGAAACAAAGGACAATTCACTGTTTGCTGAACTCACCCCTGAAGAATCAGCTAGCGTCAACGGCGGTCACTATTATGCCAATCGATACAATTGTCAGCGGCAGCGGCGCAGTTGGGTCGTGTACCGCCGGAATTGCGACGGTTCATACAGAAGAGTAGTCCGCTACGCCTACTACTAAAGTTTAGTGCTAGTCAATTCAGATCTATAACTGTGGAATCGAGAAAGCACCCATAACTTTATGGGTGCTTTTTGCTGATTGGGTAGTTGGTGATGAGTAATCTTCTTTATGCTCTACCATTATTCATTTTGCAAAATGTTAAAGAACATCCCTTTGATCGGCAAAATGCCATTATTCGGACAAATTAACAGGTTTAAGAAATATCAGGTTGTTCTCCAGCAGAGCGAAGAAGATTGCGGGGCGGCTTGTTTGGCTTCGATCGCGAAATTTTACGGACAAAATTTTACTATTAGCCGCTTGCGAGAATGTGCGGGCACCGGCCAAAAAGGGACGACTCTGCTGGGCTTGAAACAAGGTGCTGAGGCGATCGGCTTTAATGCTCGATCCGTGCGAGCAGCGGCTGCTATTTTAGACCAAATTGAGGAAGCGCCTTTACCGGCAATTATTCACTGGAGCGGTTATCACTGGGTTGTTTTGTACGGAAAGCAGGGCGACAAATATGCGATCGGCGATCCGGCTGTCGGTATGCGCTATGTTTCTAAAGCAGAATTAGCAGCAGCTTGGACAGATTGGCTGTGCTTGCTAGTAGAACCCGATGCGGAGCGGTTTTTTGCGGCCGCAGAGGGCCAACCGCCCGCCAATTCCTTACAAAAATGGATGCGCCGGATTGGGATTTATCGCCCGATTTTAATGGAAGCATTTTTGCTGAATGTGGTGTTGGGTTTGCTGTCGATTTCTTCGCCTTTTCTCGTTCAACTGCTCACCGACGACATTCTAGTGCGGGGCGACAGACAACTCCTGGCGAGTGTGGCGATCGCAGTTATAGTTATGAACCTTTTTAGCAGCAGTTTAGGATTGGTACAGTCGAACTTAATTGCTCAGTTTTCCCAGCGTTTAGAATTGGGATTGGTGATGGAATTTGCGCGAAAATTCCTGCGATTGCCTTTGAGTTTTTACGAAGCCAGACGCAGTGGCGAAATTGTCAGTAGATTACAAGATATCCAAGAAATAAATAAATTAGTTTCTCAAGTCGCTATCAGTTTGCCTAGTGAATTTTTTATCGCTGTAGTTTCTTTTGTTTTTATGTTATTTTACAGCAAGGAACTGACGCTGGCAGCTACAGCTATAGCTCTGTTAATGACTGCCTCTACAGTGGTATTTCTGCCCGTCTTGCAGCAAAAAACGCGCAGTTTATTTGTGCTGGAAGCCGAAACTCAAGGCGTTTTAGTAGAAACTTTTAAAGGCGCGTTGACTGTCAAAACTACTAGCAGTACCCAGGAACTTTGGGAAGAATTTCAAAGCCGCTTCGGCCGCTTAGCAAAGCTCACTTTCCGCACTACGCAAATCGGCATTCTCAACAATATATTTTCCGGTTTTATTGCCTCGGCAGGCAGCATTACTCTGCTGTGGTTGGGCAGCGGTTTGGTGATTGACAAGGTATTGAGTATCGGTCAATTGCTAGCGTTTATCAGCATGAATCAAAATGTCACTACTTGGGTGAATTCCTTAGTAGGATTTAGCGACGAAATGACTCGCGTCCAGACAGCAACTCAACGGCTTTCGGAAGTTATCGACGCTGAACCGGAAACGAAAAACGATAGTAATAAACCTTTCGTAACCATTCAGGATCGCGACGGTATTGTTTGCAAGGGTGTTAGTTTTCACTACCCCGGCCGACTTGACTTGCTGGAAAATTTTTCCGTCACGTTTCCCGGCGGTCAAGCAATTGCTTTGATCGGCTATTCCGGCTGCGGAAAAAGTACGCTAGCAAAGGTAATTGCTGGTCTGTACCCGCTGCAATCGGGTAATATTAGAATTGGCAGTTACAACTTGCAGGATTTGTCTCTCGACAGTCTCAGACAGCAGGTAGTATTGGTTCCTCAAGAAGCACATTTTTGGAGCAGATCCATTCTCGAAAATTTTCGTTTGGGCAGTCCAGATATCAGCTTTGAACAGATTGTTAAAGTCTGCCAAATTGCGGGTGCGGATGAATTTATTAGCCAATTGCCGGATAAATATCAAACTGTTTTAGGGGAGTTTGGAGCGAATATTTCTGGCGGACAAAGACAAAGATTGGCGATCGCCCGCGCAATTCTCAACAACCCGCCCGTATTGATTTTAGATGAGTCTACCGCAGGGCTTGACCCCGCAAGCGAAGCGGAAGTCTTAGAAAATTTGTTGATGTACCGGCACGGGAAAACGACTATTTTTATCAGTCACAGGCCGCGAGTGATCGATCGCGCTGATTGGATTATCATGTTAGAACGCGGCAGGTTGAAAATGCAAGGGTCGGCTGCAAAATTGCGATCGATTCCCGGAGATCATTTAGAGTTTTTGCATCCTTGAGCGAGTTAATAAAACGACAGGTTGAAATCTGTCGTTACACAAACAAAACCAGCCTCGGCGGTTTAACACCCAGTCAACAGTCAACAGTCAACAATCATTTCGCTCGTGCCACCGGAATTGATATCACTCATGAATAATAACTTCTCTAAGATTCTTGAGCCAAAGTACATCGATCGCACAATCCGAAAAACTCCAAAGTGTGATAATAAATCTTGAAAGAATGAGATTGTTGTAGTTGGCTTTCTAAATGGTGGACGGGGCATTCGTCGATCGTAATTGACGCGCCACATTCCAGACAAGTTAGGTGGTGTTGGTCTTGGTGGGCTGCACCGTAGAGAGACTCGCCACTAGCAAGCGTTCTGACGTGAACGAACCCCTCTCGCTTTAAACCGTCGAGGGAGCGGTAAACGGTTGCTAGGCCCATGCTTTGGTCGCTGTTACGCAGTTCTAAGTAGATATCTTGCGCTGAGAGCGATCGATTCAAGTGCTTGAGCAAGTGTAAAATACGCTCCTGACTGCGGGTGTGGTTGGTTCTCATAATTTTTTTCTCGAATCTGCTGGAATCACATCTGTCCCTATTTCTAGGCTATCTTACTTGGGCGAACCAAATGGCGATCGGCGCGCAGCTCGGTTGTAGAATACAATGGGGCTAACTTTCACATCACCTACCGCAACATTCCCGTGACTCAGAAATATCTTGCCCAAATCTATGTTACCCTCCGCCCTTCTGTTTTAGATCCCGCCGGCACTGCCGTACAGTCTGGCTTGCAACACATGGGATACGACAATGTTGAGGGCGTGCGAATCGGGAAGTATGTTGAATTGACGCTGACTGCTGCTGCTGAGTCGGAGGCCCGCGAACAACTCGATCGCGTTTGCGACCAACTTTTGGCCAATCCAGTGATTGAAAATTATCGCTTTGATTTGACTGAAATTCCTATTGCTGTGGAGACAGCGGCGGCATAAATGCGATCGCCCCTAGGGTGTTTTTAAACTCGGAGATCCCCCCTAACCCCCCTTAATAAGGGGGGGACAAGAGTGTTCACAGTCTCTGTTAAACACGCGAGGACAAGAGCATTCAAAGTCTTCGTTAAAAACACAAGAACTAGAACGACTCAAAGTCAACCCCTACTCCCCTTCTTAAGGGGGATTTAGGGGGATCGAGACTTAGATAAAAGCGAGAGAAACATAAGATTTTAGTCTTATGTTGACACCTCTTCCCTCTTCCCTCTTCCTTCTTCCTTCTTCCTTCTTCCTTCTTCCTTCTTCCTTCAGCTTATGAAATTTGGAGTTATTGTTTTTCCGGGTTCAAATTGCGATCGCGATGTGGTGTGGGTGACTCAAGGGTTACTCCACCAACCGACGCGGATGATTTGGCACGAAGATACCGATATTGCGGATATTGATATCATTGTAATTCCCGGTGGTTTCAGTTACGGAGATTATTTGCGGTGCGGCGCGATCGCCCGTTTTTCTCCGGCGATGCGGGCTACTGCGGAACACGCGAAACAAGGAAAGCTTGTATTGGGCATCTGCAACGGTTTTCAGGTGTTGACTGAAGCTGGTTTGTTGCCCGGTGCTCTAGTGCGGAATGCGGGATTGAATTTTATTTGCGATCGCGCTTCTTTGAAAGTTGAGCGCGGTAATACTCGTTGGACTGCGGCTTATACTACGGGTGAAATCATCGATTTGCCGATCGCCCACGGTGAAGGCAATTATTATGCCGATGCGGATACATTAGCAGAGTTAGAAGAGCACAAGCAAGTCCTGTTTCGCTACTGTACTCCGGCGGGCAAAATTAGCGATGCTGGCAATCCGAACGGTTCGTTAAATAATATTGCCGGCATTTGCAATCGCCAAGGCAATGTATTAGGAATGATGCCGCATCCTGAGAGAGCTTCCGATCCGATGTTGGGCGAAACTGATGGGGTGAAATTGTTTCAAGGGTTGTTGATGGCAAGTGTTGCTGCTGTTTTGTAGTTGATATTTGTCTCTGATTTTAGGAACAGGCAAGATGCCTGTTCCACCATACATCAAGTTTCTTGTGGGGTGGGCATCTTGCCCGCCCCAAATCAACAGGCAAGATGCCTGTTCCATAACAGATTAAATTCATCTACAAATAGACATCTCCAATTACTGTGGAACAGGCAGGATGCCTGTTCTTGACAAGCTTTAACTGGTTCCCAGGCTCGAAGCTGGGAACCTATATCCAGAGGCTCTGCCTCGCTTTAAAGCGACGCACCCTACAAAATTAAAAATGCTAAAATGATTTGAAAGTCAATACATCGGAGAACAGTCCTATGCCTTCACCTTTTCCTGGAATGGACCCCTACTTAGAACACCCCGATTTCTGGCAGGAAACTCACAATAGATTGATTATCGCGATCGCTGATACTATCATGCCTCAAATTCGCCCTAAATATGAGGTTGCAATCGACAAACGCATCTATGAAATTACAGATCCAAATTACAGTAACAGCGACTCCCTTTTAGTAGGTATCCCCGATGTCGCGATTAAGCGTCAATCTAATAACCCGACTATTCCTACAGGTTCAGTTGCCACTTTAAATATAACACTTCCGACTACCGTTAAAGTGCCTGCTCCTGAAAAAATTAAACAGACTTACCTGGAAGTGCGAGAAATGGCAACTAAACAAGTTGTCACCGCCATTGAAATTCTTTCTCCTGTCAACAAACGTAGTGGAGAAGGAAGAACTACTTATCTCAAAAAACGCCAGACTATTTTAGGCAGCTTAACCAATTTAGTGGAAATCGATTTACTACGAAAATGGGAATCTATGCCCATTCTTAATAATTCTATTCAAAGCGATTATCGGGTTTTGGTCAGTCCCAGTAATCGCCGTCCGTTTGCCGAACTTTATGCTTTTAATCTCCGCGATTCTCTACCTATATTTCCGCTTCCCTTGCGCGAGGAAGATGTAGAACCTATTGTTAATTTCCCAGAAATATTTGCAGGTGTTTACGATCGCGCTGGCTATGATTATCGGATCGATTACAATCGAGAACCCATACCGTCCCTACCGGAAGAAGAGCGGGTTTGGGCAACCCAACTTTTGCAAGAGAAAGAACTTCGAGATAATTAATTATATTTTACTTTATATCCTAGAGTTAGTCGCGATCGACAATCTCTAAATTCACTTGAAAATTTCGCAGCGACGGACTAAACGGCAGCCGACACGATATAATTACTACCAACTTTTAAAAAGAGGAATATTTATTTTATGCCACTAATTGACTTAGCTAATTTTAAAACTAGGGTAATTGGATGCAGTGCGGTGATGGCTGTTGGACAAGTTATTTCAAATGCGATCGCCAATCCGGCAACTCAAGCAGCAGCAGGTATTATCGGCGGCCCGATCGCACTTGGGGGAGTTTCTATTTTAGCAGCGATTGCTGGTAGTCTCGCTGAGACTATGGCCGCTGATGAACTGGCAAATCGGATGACGGAACGGTTGAGCAAAAATCCGAGGATTCTCGACAATCACGATTTGATTAAGGCGGCTGGTGAGGCGATCGGCTATATTTTGAGAGAGGTTGCGAAGTCCGATCGCCTAATTGCGATCGCCAAAACCAAAAATTTGCCTTATCCAGAAACAGCACTCAGTCAATTAGCCGAGAAAACTCCTGAATACTGGCTGGATATTAACACGAATACAGCCGATTTGTCAAGGGATTTAAATATTTCTGAAGACCAGCTAACTCGGATTTTTTCTGCGGATGCCGAGGAGTTCGATCGAGTTACCGGATTGGCAACGGCAGATTGGGCCAGTTTCCTCAACGAATTCGCCGCCAGCGAGGGGAAATCCTTCGATGCGGAAATTGTGGGATTTGTCGCGGACAAGCTGTACGCAACTTTCCCGAAAGCGTACCGCGAAGTGCTGAAACTGGATGCGGCGAAGGGAGGAGAAAAGTTTGCGGCGATGCTGTTGAATCTGCACCAAATTGCTTTGGCACAACTCAAAGAGTTGGGGCTGCAAAATGGGGAAATTATGCAAAAGTTGGAGGCCGTGGCAACTGGGCAGCAGATTTGTCAAGTGATGGTGAAATTGGAATCCATAGAAATTGGCATCCGATCCGATTTGGGGCAAATTAAAACATCACTGGAACGATTTGTTGATACTTCCGCGCCCAGATTGCCGCTTCCCTACGAGTGCGAAACGATTATTCAAGACCGCACTCAAGACTTTACCGGCCGCCGATTTGTCTTTGAAGCAATTATCGAATTCTTGCAGAAAAATCCCAAAGGATATTTTGTTTTAGAAGCCGATCCTGGTGTCGGGAAAACTTCAATTATGGCGAAGTTAGTGCTGCTGCTGAAGCGGCGCTGTGTTGTCCATTTTAACTCGCAATCTCAAGGCACGGTTAAGGCAAAGCAATTTCTGGAAAATGCCTGCACTCAGTTAATTCAAGCCTTTAAACTGGATTACCCAAAACTGCCAGAAAATGCAACTACAGATGGCAATTTTCTCAGTCGATTGTTGGGGGAAGTCAGTCCTAAATTGGGCGGAAAAAAGTTAGTTTTTGTTGTGGATGCCCTCGATGAAGTCGATCTGAGCGATCATGGGCGTGGCAGCAATGTCCTGTATTTGCCAGATGCTTTGCCGGATAATGTTTATTTTATTGTCTCCAAGCGGCCGGAATCTCTGCCTTTGCCAAATCATCAGGTTTTTGATTTGATGCAGTACAGTGCAGAAAGTTTGGCGGATGTCAAGCTTTATATTGACAAACGCACCAGCAACAGCGCGTCAATTCAGAGTTGGATTAATCGTCAAAATTTGCAGCGCGAACAGTTTGTGGCGGCAGTGGCCCAAAAAAGCCAGAATAATTTTATGTACCTGCGCTATGTGCTGAATGATATCGATAGCGGCAAGTACAGCGATGTGACTTTGAAAGATTTGCCGAGGGAGTTGGAAGGATATTATGAGAAGCACTGGGCGCGGATGGAAATGGCGGTGAGAGATAAAGAATTGCGCCGCCGGAAGTTGAAGGTGATTTATTTGTTGACCAAAACTCGCAAGCCGGTTTCCTGCGATATTTTGGCGGATTTTGCTGAGGAAGATGCTTTAGATTTGCAGGAAGTTCTGGATGATTGGGAACAGTTTCTGCGCCGTAGCAGCGACACTCCGCCGGATTACAGTATTTATCACGCGAGTTTCCAAAGATTTCTGCATCGTAAGGATGTAGTGCAGAAAGCTGGGGTTTCGCTGCGGGATATCGAAACGGCGATTTCTGATAATTTGTGGGAGGATTTGTACGGCGATGAGTAAGTTTAAAGAACGGTTGGGGAAAATGTCGCCGGAAAAGAGGCTTTATGCTTTGGAAACTCTGCCAGGGCATTTGGCGGAGAGTGTTCAAGGGGAACGGCTGCATCAGTTGTTGACGGATTTTGATTTTATTGAGGCGAAGTTGGATGCGGTGGGGGCTCAAGCGTTAATTGAGGATTATGATTTAGCCATAAATTGTGATGTGTTGCTGGCCCAGGAGCAAAGTCAAACTCTGAGATTGATTCAAGGGGCAATTCGTAAGTCGTCGCACGTTTTAGATAGCGATAAAACACAACTGGTTGGGCATTTGTGGGGGAGGCTGCTGGATTTTGAAATGCCTCAGATTCAAGGGTTGCTGGAACAAGCAAAGCAGTCAAAAGATTGTCCTTGGTTCCGGCCTGTGAAGGCTAATTTAGAGCGGGCGAATGAAGGGGCATTGCGGACGCTTGTCGGTCATACAAGCGCGGTAACAGCAGTGGCGATGGCACCAGATGGAAAAAGAGCGGTTTCAGCTTCATGGGATAAAACCCTAAAAGTCTGGGATATCGATAGTGGCACTTTGCTCAGAACTCTTATCGGCCATACTGACTGGGTACGTGCAGTCGCGATCGCACCAGACGGAAAAACAGCAGTTTCTGCTTCCGAGGATAACACACTAAAAGTCTGGGACATCAATAGCGGAACCTTGCTCAAAACCCTGACTGGTCATACTCGTGAGGTATTTACAGTTGCGATCGCATCGGATGGAAAAACAGCAATTTCAGCTTCAAGAGATCATACCCTAAAAATCTGGGACATCGACAACGGAACCTTGCTCAGAACTTTCACCGATCATACTGAGTCGGTAACAGCAGTCGCGATCGCGCCAGACGGAAAAACAGCAGTTTTCGCTTCACGGGATCACACCCTAAGAGTCTGGGAAATCGACAACGAGAACGAATTCAAAACTCTGATAGGTGACAATTACGGGGTAAAAGCATTCGCCATCGCACCAGACGGAAAAACAGCAGTTTCTGCTTCATGGGCTCGCAACCTAAAAGTCTGGGATATCGACAGTGGCACCTTGCTCAAAACACTCTGCTGTCATACTGAGAAGGTAGAAGCATTCGCGATCGCACCAGACGGAAAAGCAGTGGTTTCGGCTTCCATAGATCATACCCTAAAAGTCTGGGACATTAACGGTGGCAAGGAAATTAGAACTCTCACAGGTCATACTGAGTGGGTATTAGCAGTGGCGATCACACCCAACGGAAAAAGAGCGGTTTCGGCTTCCAAGGATCACACCCTAAAAGTCTGGGACATCGACAGTCGCAGAGAAATCAGAACTTTCACCGATCATACTGAGTCGGTATTAGCAGTCGCGATCGCACCAGATGGAAAAACAGCAATTTCCGCTTCAATGGATAAAACCCTAAAAGTCTGGGATATGGATAGTCGCAGCGAACTCACAACCCTCACTGGTCATACTAGCTTGGTATTAGCAGTGGCGATCGCACCAGACGGCCTCATAGCGGTTTCCGGTTCAAGGGATAACATCATAAAAGTCTGGGATTTGAGCATCCACAAAGAAATTACAACTTTCAGTTATACTAACTCAGTAAATGCAGTGGCGATCGCACCCGACGGCAAAACCGCGATTTCCGCTTCAGGTGATCGCACCCTAAAAGTCAGGGATTTACTCACTGGCACCTTTCTGAAAACTCTCACAGGTCATACTGAGGGGGTAGAAGCAGTGGCGATTGCACCAGATGGCCTCACAGCTATTTCCGCTTCAAGGGATAACACCTTAAAAGTCTGGGATTTGCTCAGTGGCACCGAACTCACAACTCTCATCGGTCATACTGGCTATGTAACAGCAGTCGCGATCGCACCCAACGGAAAAACAGCAGTTTCGGCTTCATACGATCGCACCCTAAAAGTCTGGGACATAGACAGTGGGATTTTTCCCACAACTCTCACCGGTCATACTGACTATGTAACAGCAGTTGCAATCGCTCCTAACGGCCTCATAGCGGTTTCCGCTTCATCCGATAACACCCTAAAAGTGTGGGATTTGGTTAGCGGTAAAGAGATCGTTAGTTTCAGCGGAGAGTATGGGTTTGCTTGCTGTGCAATTGCGCCTGATGGGGTGACAGTTGTAGCGGGGGATGAGTGGGGACGGGTGCATTTCCTGCGATTGGAGGGAATGCAAAAGGGACACGACAGCAAGAACACGGCAATGCCGTGTCCCTATAAGCTACATAATCCGGTTAGTTTGTTCTACTATGGTCTACTGCTGGCTACACAAGGGCAGTATGAAGCAGCGTTACCAAAATTAACTGAAGTTGCCAAGGCGAGGTCAGATGTGCCTGTTGTTTGGTTTGAAATTGGTAAGACTTTGTATAATTTGCAGCGTTTTGAAGAAGCGATCATCAGTTTCGACAAAGCTATAAACCTAGAAGCGGAAAACCGAGATTTTTGGTTTTACCGAGGTTTAGCTTTCATGAAGTGTGGCAATCAAGATGCAGCCCGCACGAGCTGGGTTAGAGCTATGAGTATCGAGCCTTACGACTGCGATTTTTGGTTAAAACAAGGCAGAATTTTATTTGGGTCAGAAGCCTACGAAGAAGCTATTTGCTGTTATGATTTAGCCCTAGAAATTCAACCAAATAAAGCCAAATTCTGGGATTGGCGTGGCTTTGCTCTGCGAAAAGCTGGGCGTCCTGAAGAGGCAATATCCAGCTATGACAGAGGTTTGGAATTGGAACCCAATGATTTTTATCTTTTATATCGTAGAGCTTATGCTTTGATGACATTATGTCGCTATGAGGAAGCGATAGATTATTTTGATAAAGCTTTAGAAATAAACCCAAATTATCACGATCCTTATTATGATAAAGCTTGCTGTTACGCCTTGCAAAGTAATGTTGAGTTATCTGTGGAAAATTTGCGGCGCGCGATTCAAATGCAACCGGAAAAATATCGAGAGTTAGCAAAAACGGATGCGGATTTTGATGGGATTCGGGGTGATGTGCGGTTTCAGGAGTTGTTGGGATGAGGGCGTGTGTTTCGTAGTTACCCGGCGGTTAGAAACCGCGTCTACACAAACGATGTCCGCCTACGCGGACGAAGAGGGTATTCGGAGATTGAAAATCATCGGGTGAAATCTTCAACCTGCTGTCGTCGGGTTTTGTCTGTGTAGACGGGGTTTCAACCGCCGGGGTTTTTGGGTTTCAACCGCCGGGTTTTTTGTGGATGGGCGATCGGGTTTTTTGTGGATGGGCGATCGAGTTTTTTGGTTGATGGGCGATCGGGGTTTTTGGTTGATGGGGGCGATCGGGTTTTTGTGTTGATCGGGCGATCGGGTTTTAATAATTGGTATAAAATAGAGAGTGAGAGCAACGGAGTTTCTAAATGCCTGCTAAAGATGTTTTTCACGATACTGTCAAAACTGCCTTACAAAAAGACGGATGGATAGTTATCCGTGAAAACTTTCGGGTGCAAGTCGATGACGAAGGTTTAGCAATGTTTATCGATTTGACCGCAGAAAAGTTAATCAGTGCAGAAAAAGCAGGTCGCAAAATAGCTGTGGAAGTCAAGAGCTTTCGAGAGCGATCGGATTTCTACCAGTTTCATGCAGCCCTCGGTCAATTTCTCAACTGTCGATCGGCATTGAGAGATATTATGCCAGATTTTATCGTGTATTTAGCAGTTCCTTTAGAAACCTACGATGAATTATTTAGGTTAAAATTCATTCAAGGACGTGTGGAAGAATACGATATCAAGCTAATTATTTTTCGTCCAGATTCGGAGGAAATTGTATTGTGGAGAAATTAAACTATACTGAAGCGATCGACAAAATTCTGAACAACTTCTCAGACATGGTTGTACGAGAAGGAACAGAAGTTAAAATTATTCGCGATCGCGAAAGCGGTAACTACCTGGTTATTCTCGCAGGCTGGAACGACCAATTAAGAGTCTACGGCGTTTCAGTTCACATTGAGCTTAAAGATGATAAAATCTGGATTCAACAGGATAGGACAGATACAGGAATAGCTGAAGAATTGGTCGAATTCGGAGTCCCAAAAACTGATATCGTACTTGCTTTTAAGTCTGGTTTTACTAGAAAGTTTACCGAATACGCTGTTAGTTAAATGATTCATTTGGCGCTAGGGATGCTCCTCATAGATACCAGCACGAATCACCGCAAAATCCGATAGCGTAGGGACATTTACTCCCATGTTTTTAATTAACTCATCAGCCACTTCATCTAAAAGTATTTCAAACTCGCGATCGCCGATTTCTGCCTCAGAATCACTTACTGTTGATAACAGGCTGGGCGCTGACTTCCAAGTTAGGAAATCAACAAAATTAAGAACAACTTATAGTTGCGGTTTACCTAAATAACGCAGCTTACTTACAATGCTTTCAATTACAGCTTCCATATATTTATAGTTGAGCTTTAATTGTGATTAATTTCAGGTAATTATAGCAAAAATATCAAATTTTGTCAAATTTACCCAACTGCGAGAGAAGGAAAAGGGATCTCGGCTTTTTGGGAAACGGGCGATCGGGTTTTTTGTTGATCGGGCGATCGGGTTTTTTGTTGATCGGGCGATCGAATTTGAGAGAAATGTGCGATCGGGCAATAAGTTGTTAACCAATAAGTGATTAATGGGAACCCGATTAGTGCGATCGTTACTTGTTTCTCGGATTGTATCAGATTCAAAAACATTGTGAGTAAAATAAACGGGGTTTGCGTCAATTGTTTTTGTAAGTGAGTCTGGTAAAATGTTGGTAACATATTTTTTGGAATAGGCAATCGTGTAATAATTCTGCTACCTATCTTTTTTTACCCCAACACAGCTCAATCCTTGCCCCGTCTCGATTTGGGGCGGGCTGTCACCCCCCCAGCACACTAACAATCCTATTTTTTAATAGTCGCTTGCAAATAAAGCAGCGGGTCTTCAGCAACCCAACCCAAACCCGAATTGTACCGAACTTCAAAATGCAAATGAGATAGCGGAATGTCCCGTTTTCCCGTCGTCCCCACAGTTCCCAAAACTTCTCCAGACTGCACTTTTTGACCGACTTTTACCGCAATATCTTTCAAATGAGCGTAGCGCGTTTGCTTCCCCGCTTCATGGTTCACCACCACTAAATTCCCGTAATCCCCCTGCGGCCCGGCAAAGGCGACAGTCCCCTCGCCCGCCGCCAAAACCTGCGTACCCTCCGACGCCAAAAAATCTACGCCGCTGTGGAAAAAAAATTCGCGCCGCGCCGGATGCAATTGCCGCCCGTAACGCAAAGCTTCCACTGCTGGGGCGGGCAGCGGAAATCCTTGCACCGATGGCGTTGCATCGGGATTGATAGAAGGCCCGATCGACCTATTCACCGTTGGCACAAACACGGTTTGCCCCAAAGGCCTGCACCCATTCGCCTCAAATAGCAAATCTGCGGGCACTTTGTAAGCTTCTGCCAGTTTTTGCCAATTCCAGCCCGCAGGCACTTCTACCTCGGTGCCACTGTACGGAGGAATGACGATCGCACTTCCAGCAGATACTCCACCGCCTCGCAACATCGGATTTATCCCGATCAGCGCCGCAGGAATCACATTGTACTGACGCGCGATGCTTTCTATGGTTTCGCCCTGGGCCACAGTGTGGCGGCGCAACCGAGACCTAGCCGGACTCGGGCAATCGCGGGCAGGGTCGGGGTTTTCTACAGGTGTACCTGAAGGAAGATTTGCAGGTGGGATCTCGGTATTTGCCGCCGTTTTCTCAACCGGTGCGATCAACCAAATTAGTGCAAAAATCAGCGGAAATAAGCGTTTCAAAGTCATTATGTACATAAAAAAGTATTCATTTCGGACAGTTGACAATTTTAAAATCCAGTAAAATTGCATATTTGAAAGCTCTAGCCACCCCCCAGACTGTAAATCCCAGGCTAAGCCAAGTTAGGATGAGAATTATTAGTTTGAGTCGCTCTTGGCAAATCCGGCAAAACTGCCTGTGATGCCGATGGGCGCCTGCCTGTTAACAGCTATGTTCTTGAGGAAGCGGTACGCCCCGCCCCGCTTCCTTCCCGTCGCCAAGACAACAATGCTTGATTCGGAACCTGTCTGCGGGGATGAGGTATTTAGCGGGAGTTATTAAATGAGTTTATCTTTTAAGCAAGCGACCCTTTATGTGACTTTGCTGTCAATCGGCGGAGGTATGGGATGGTTGGGAAATCGCTATCTGCAAGGCTCAAACAATCTGGAAACCGGATTGGTTTTGCCAGTAGTACGCCAGCAAATCCCCCCCTATCCCTCTCCTTCAGTTCAGGAAAATCGGGCGGTCGATCGCAGCAATCCCAATTTTATTGCTGAAGCAGCCGAAAAAGTAGGCCCGGCTGTAGTGCGGATTGACGCATCAAGCAAGGTGGCGAATCAAGTGCCCGAAGCATTCAAAAATCCTTTGTTTCGTCGGTTTTTTGGGGAGAATTTGCCGCAGCCGGAAGAACGAATCAAGAGAGGTACGGGCTCCGGGTTTATTCTCACTTCTGACGGCCGCATCGTTACTAATGCTCACGTTGTCTCCGGGACGGATACTGTCAAGGTGACGCTCAAAGACGGCCGTGAGTTTGAGGGTAAGGTGCAGGGAGTCGATCCGCTGACGGATGTGGCTGTGGTTAAGATTAATGCTAAGGAACTGCCGCAGGTGGCTTTGGGTCGATCGGACAATATTGTACCTGGACAGTGGGCGATCGCGATCGGCAATCCTTTAGGTCTCGACAACACCGTGACTGTGGGCATTATCAGCGCTACGGGTCGATCGAGTTCCCAAGTCGGCATCCCCGACAAGCGAGTCCGCTTCATCCAAACTGACGCCGCCATCAACCCCGGCAATTCAGGCGGCCCCCTGCTCAATGACCAAGGCGAAGTTATTGGCATCAATACCGCTATCCGCGCTGACGCTCAGGGCTTGGGATTTGCAATTCCGATCGAAACCGCCAAACGAGTTTCCGATCAGCTATTCGCCAAAGGTAGAGCCGAACATCCCTATCTCGGCATTCAAATGGTCAGCTTGACTGCAGCCACCAAGGCAGAACTCAACAAACAGCTCGATAATAATAATAAAATTACCCTCGATCAAGGTGTAGCCGTGGCGCGAGTCGTGGAAAATTCCCCCGCTCAAAAAGCCGACTTGCGCCCCGGAGATGTCATTCAAAAAGTTGACGGAATTGCGGTTAACACTCCCGGTGACGTGCAAGAACGGGTGGAAAACACGGTTGTGGGCAAAGAACTCGAACTGGAAATTAACCGTTTGGGTCAAGTTCAGAATATTAAAGTACGTCCGGGTGCTTTTCCCCTATCGGGTAGCTCCGCCGGTGGGTAATACCATTTTCGATTTTCGATTAAAGAATTAAGAATGACTTACTGCATAAGGATTTGGAGCTTATCGACAGTTGCATTCTTTTTTGAAATTGGTATTAATTGCCAGGGTGGAGGATGGAAGATGAATCTGATGCTTTATAGTCCTGGAAGCAGTAACCGGGTTTTTTCACCAAAAGCCTCGGTGTAGCGCGAGGGATAGCCGGTTAACAGCCCGGTTTCTTAATTCCCTGTGCCTCCATGATTCAGGATTATGGATTTTTCTGAACAACTTTCATCTTTCTGACTTCCCCAACCCGTTGATTTTTTTACTTGTCTTTGGGTGAGTTTGGTTGAATCGAGCTGGTGCTTGCTAAATTTTCTTCTAGGTACATCCTTTGCTCCATTTGCCTCAAAAAATAGCCTGTCATCATCGCTGAAGCTAGCAAACCTGCTAAGTTTTCGCGGTCAGTGGTAATTTCGACGTTAAAATTTTCTGAAGGCAAAACGCCGACAAGTCCTTGAACGTTATGAGAGATTATTTCTCTGATGTCGGGGCTGACGGACTTGGCGACGCGGGCTAGAACCTCCGGGGATTGGTGTTGGAGGTACTTCAGCAGTGGATTGACTGCGGTTTGTTGGGCATTGGATGTGTCAAAGTCAGGGTGAAAAACCATTTGGCGATTCTTAATTTCTGGCTGGTTACATTCTACTTCAAACTACTCGTCATTGCTTGGGTACAAGTTTGCCTGAAAGTCAATTTGCAATTGTTTTGGGAGTTGGTCTACTTGAAAGTACCGATGAAATTTCTCGGTAACTTGTAACCAATACGACCGCCCTTCAGTCGGCCGCCGTTTGCGGACGAAACCCATTTCTACCAGTTCCTGCACTTGCTGGTAAGCTCCTGAACCTCGCAAGTTAACTAAATCTGGCTGAGCGATGCCGCCTTTGAGGGCGATCGCAGCTAGCGTCCGCAAAGCTCCCACACCTAATTCTGGAGGTATTAAAGTTTGCATTAAACTGGCAAACTCTTCTCTGAGTTGCAGGCTGTATCCTGTGGGGGTTTCGACGACTTCTAATGCACTGTCGCGGTGGGACGAGTCAGACATGAGTTCGATGATGGCGTCTTCGGCTTCGGCTCGATCGCACTTGGCAATCTCGGCAATTTCTGCGATCGACACTGGCTGACCTTTTAAGTAAAGTATGGCTTCTATTGTTGTGGCTAAGCGAGTCATTTGGGAATTAGTAATTAGGAATTGCGACGTTGAAAGAAAAAGGAAGAAGCAAGAAACAAGAAGGAATCAGGAAAACAACAGTTATCCGTATTTCAGTAACTTCCGTGTCGTGAATAATGAGAGTTAGGAATAAACATTCCCCTTACACAAATTATTAATAGTGTAGGTTAGGTTGAGAAACAAAACCAAAACTTTCAATTTTCTTTTGTTATATCAGTCCGAGACACAGAAATATATAACGTTTCTGGCTCTCCTGAGCTTATGGTAAAATATATCAACCAATACAGATGACGGGGCTATGACCGATTTTTGGTAAAAAAATATGGGATCAGTATTGTTAAGAAGCCCCCTCAGTTAAAAATGTTACCTCAATCATACCAAATTTGTTTCCAACACCAGCTTAAAAACGCCAAATACTTGACTCTGACTATTTTAGTTTTTCTGCTTCCCAACCCATAAACAAGTGAGTATTGAGTTATTGGCGAAATAGATGCCATACCCAATCATGTTTGAGAGCCGACGAGGTTCTCTTCAACGATTTCTCAAGCTACCTCTGCTCAAGATTGAAAAGCTTTGGTTTCAGGGTAAGCTCATCTAATTTTGTATAAATTGTACTTGACTTTAAGGACAAGATATGAACGAGTATCCAGTCAATAGCGGTTCTTGAGAATCCATTGAAGATCTGGTGACGATCGCCCGATCCGT
>NZ_JAUBTR010000077.1:0-31279 GCF_036705045.1 Microcoleus sp. BR0-C5 | reverse complement strand
TTAGAATTCCTCCCCGAATACAGCCCCGACTATAACTTAATTGAATTAGTATGGCATTCGGCAAAAGAATATATTGCAAATCGACTTTTTACATCTATTGAAAAGCTAGAGTATTTATTGCACCGCCTCTTAAACGAAGGGCCATTAATAATTAAATGGGGTCGCAAGATCAAAAATAAGGGCAATGCTTGTATCACAGTTTAAATGTGCAACAGCTTACTCCTTCTCCAATGAGATGTTCTGTTGCTTTGCCGATAAAAAAGTGTTCAAATAGGTATAAGGGGGCGCTCAAAAAACCTAATCCATTCAAAATCATCGCTTTCATTATTTGTCCGGGAGTGAGCATCTCTTTTTCCTTGATACCCACTTGTTGATTCACTAATTCTACCAGTTCCATTTCATCGATAATTCCGGCTATTATTCCTAAATGGTCTATGTTGAGGACTTGAATTTCGTTTTGGGGCTGATTCATGATTTTTTACACCTGTGTTGCTGACTCTATTATCTAATCTTAGCAAAACTTGAAATTTTTTCTAGGTATTTATTTCAGGGTTTCATGCCTCCAAATTTAAACTCATTAAATTTGTCTGAATATCTGCGGAATGTGGGGTCTAAAGCAAGCCCCCAACGGCAAACTCGATCAAATACGTACCATTCATCCCATCCCTCTCGAAATGGTCTATTTATACTGGCCGCTTCAAGCCCAAACCCGACCCCAAGCTAAAGCCCTAATTGAAACACTCGGAAAAAATACTCTTGAACAGTTTAAACAAATTGTCGATAGCGCTTTCAGCAGTTCTGAGCAATCGAAACCCCCTATTTTCTACGAAAGTAATATGCCATTGAAGCCAGAAAATATCGCGCCAACACACTCGCAAACGGAAACCAAAATTCAAATACAACAACCAGTGGCTTTCACAAATATAGACTATAGGGAGGAAATTTTTTGTGGTAAACTACTCAAGTTCAACAACTTTGAGATAGAAGCCTTTAAGTTCCATAACATCTACTGCCTTTTTCAAAAAGAAGTGTTTAAGACCATCGACAAATCATCTGTTTCAGATATTTGGACACCCAGGCATATTATCTTCAAGCAGCAACCGTGCCAGACTTGGTAAAGCTTCACCATAGGTGGGATGGATGTGAACCGATCGCTCTAACAACTGCCAGGTTGCTCCCGCCTCCATCAGGGATAAAAATACATGAACCAGTTCAGCAGTTTCGTATCCCACTAAGGTTGCTCCCAGGATTTTGTCTGTGTCGCTGTCGATTACCATGCGATAAAATCCCAGGTCATGCCCCCACTCGATCGCACGCGCAATTTGGCTCATAGGTAATGTAACCACACGCGCGTTGATGCCTTGTTTCTGAGCCTGTTCTAACGTCATCCCCACTCGCCCTACCTGGGGTTCTGTGTATACCGCATAGCCAAGAGAGCGATCGTCCCGCGTCCGGTTTTCTCCACACAAAATAGCTTTTAAGCGGCGATAGTCTTCCCACGACACATGGGTAAAAGCGGGCTGTTTAGCAACATCTCCGATCGCATAAACACCAGCACAGGTTGTATGAAACTGGTCATCAATTTTGACAAACCCTTGAGCATCTAACTCAATCCCGCTAGCGGCAGCATTTAATGCACCTGTATTAGGTTTCCGTCCGATCGCAACTAACAAAGCTTCTCCCTGAAGTTGTCCGCCACTGCTCAGGGTTAGACTAAATACATGATTCTCATAGACAACCTGATTTACATTCACCCCAAAATGGAGTTCAATTCCATCCTGCTTGAATGCTTCTGCTAAGACATCGCTGACATCAGCTTCTTCTCGATCTAAAAGGCGTGAGCCCCGCACAATTAAGTGAGTCTGACTGCCCAAACGCGCCAATCCCTGCCCTAATTCCAAGCCAATATAGCCCCCTCCAATCACCAATAAACGGGCGGGTTTAGTGCTCAAGTCAAAGAAATTGCGGTTGGTCAGGTAGGGAGTTCCTGAAAGACCGGGAATCTCAGGAATCAGCGATGACGTACCCGTGTTAATAATTACTAGAGGAGCCTGAACGGTGACATCTCCACCTTTGACCGTCCGTTCACCCACAAAAGAAGCTTCAGCACAAATCACTTTGACACATCCAGTCTCCAATCGCTTGCGAATCCCTTGATTAAAGTCGCTGCGGATTCCCCGAACTCGCTCCATAACAGCGGGAAAATCCACTTCAACCTCCGCGTGGATGCCTAATTTCTTCGCTTGGCGTGCCCTACCTGCTGCATGAGCCGCTGCTAAAAACGCTTTGGACGGAGTGCAGCCATAGTTAATGCAACTACCGCCTAAAGCATCCCGCTCAAACAAGACAACCTTGCGCCCCTCATTGGCAAAATCAGTCGCCAGTGGAATGCCACCTTGACCACTTCCTATTACAATGACATCTGCTATTTCCATTAGCGCTAAACTCCTTGGGGATAGTTTACTTTCATAACACTTTCACACTCCAAGTTCAAAACTCTCTGCTCGTTGAGATAGGGTTGTGTACTGAAAGTTAATTTTTACCCATATTTACCCAAAACTACCCAGTTTGTCCATCTTCCTCAATTAATTGGTCAACAAACAATCTCAGCCTTTCTTGCCAATCAGGGATAGCTTTGAGTTTTTCTTTCTGTCCGACCTACCCCTTAAACGCAATAACCGCCTTGTCTGTCGCCTTTGAAAGTCGCTTGAGAGCGCCGTATGTATTGTGTTTTTGAAAAGGCATTGACACCACCTGTGTATGTAGGTTAATCTACTTTTAGCACAGATTGAAAGGTCGAATCAATGCTTTTAAGTTTCCGAACGGCATTAATCCCGAACAACAAGCAAATTACAGCTTTCAAAAAAGCATCAGGCATTGCCAGACATAGTTACAACTGGGGGAACGCCCTGATTCAAGATTTACTCAAAAAACGCGAATTCGACAAAACACTCAAAATACCATCAGCCATTGACTTACACAAACTGTTGGTTGCCGAAGTAAAATCAGTTAATAACTGGTACTATGAAACCAATAAAAACGTCCCACAAAAAGCATTAGGAGACTTGCGTCAATCTTGGGACAAGTGCTTCAAGAAAATATCTAAGCAACCAAAATTCAAGAAAAAGGGACAAAGAGATTCCTTTTATCTAGAATCAGGAACCAAAGCAAAACCAGGAATTAACAACGATGGCAAGCGAGTCAAATTGCCATCTATCGGATGGGTAAAACTTGCCGAAGCATTACCGCTGACAGCCGTTCACAATTGTGTAATTAGTCGCACCGCAAATAGGTGGTTTATTGCTATCAAATACGAATTTGAATTGCCAGAAGTTGCAATAAGTCGTCCGGCTGTTGGTGTCGATATCGGTATCAAAGAACTTGCTGTCTGCTCTCGAAATGGCAAAGTCTTTGCGAATCCCAAAGCTTACCGACGGATGAATAAAAAGCTTAAGCGAAAACAGCGGGATGTAAGTCGTAAAGTCAAAGGCTCCAAGAATCGCACCAAAGCGATTAAGAAACTGAGCAAGCTTTATGCTAAAGTAGCAAATATCCGAAAAGATGCCATTCACAAGCTGACAACTTATCTCGCCAAAAACCACGGCGAGATTAAGATCGAGGACTTAAATATTAAGGCATTTCTCAAGAATCACAAACTTGCTGGTGCGATTGCTGACTGCGGAATGTATGAATTCAAGCGTCAACTCGAATACAAAACTCAAAAGTTTAGCTCTAAATTGACGCTTGTAGATAGATTTTTTCCCAGCAGTCAAATCTGCTCAAGTTGCTGCAATCATCGGCACAAGATGCCATTGAAAGTCCGAGTCTTTGAATGCCCTAACTGTGGAAATGTTCAAGACCGTGACGAAAATGCAGCGAGAAATATAGAACGTTGGTTTGAAGGTATTTTTGTACCAGAGCGTTCGGAATTGGCGGTGAGTTCCACCGTGTCAGCCTGCGGAGTAGACAAGCCCGACAGCAGTCATGTTGTCGCTACTGTGAAACAGGAAGTTAACACTATAGTTACCCATGTCCAGTTAAGTCTAGACTTGGGTAGCTATGGGTAGGTTTAACGGAACGGTTTGGATTAAGTTATCACATCCTCATTCGGCATTGCTGAAAAGTAATGATTTTATTACGTAGGAATTTGCTTTTGAAATAGCTAAATCATTACCTTTTCAGCAATGCTGGCATGGAATGGTGCCGACTGCGGTTAGGATGCTTTATCTTGGCGCTGTACTTCGTATGGAGAAAAATGTAACGCTGTCAAAGCTAGCGAAGACCACCCGTGATATACAGAGTTTCGCCAGTAATCCATCCTGAATCAGAGGAGGCAAGGAAAACAACGGCAGGTGCAATGTCCTGCGGCTGTCCAATTCGACCCAGCGGAGTTTGCGCTTCAGTCTGTTTGCGACCTTCGCTCTCAGCAATTCCCGCTGTATGCGTACCTTCCGTTTCCACCATCCCAGGATTGATGGAATTGACGCGGATGTGGCGTGAACCGAGTTCTTTGGCAAGCGATTTCGTGATGGCATCGACTGCCGCTTTGGTAGCGCTATAGACCGAGCCGTTCGGGGGCGTAAGAGTGCTGACGATCGAACTGATATTGATAATGCTGCCTCCCTCTGGCCCGAAGTGCTTTACACCTTGTTGTGAGGTGAGGAGCAATCCCAGCACATTGAGGTCAAATTGCTTGTGGAAGTGTTCTTCCGTAATGCCTTCAAGTGGGGAAAATTCATAAATGCCAGCATTATTGACCAAGATATCTAGCTTGCCGAAGGCTTTCTGTGTCTCTGAAAAAAGATGTTCAATCTCTGCTTTTTTGGCAACATTTGCTTGTACTGCGATCGCCTTACCGCCCGCACTAACAATCTCATCAACCACGCGATCGGCTCCTTCTTTGCTTGATGAATAGTTAACGACAACTGCTGCACCTTCGGCTGCCAGATGTTTGGCGATCGCGGCACCAATACCTTTAGACGCACCTGTGACGACTGCGATTTTTCCTTCTAGTTTTTTCATCGTTATAAGTGTTGTGATTGTTGAGTTTGAACAAGCTGTCCGAAACGGTTGCGAACCTACGAGAATGCACCCGTTCGGATTTTTAACAGTGAGATATCACATCCGCGCATCCGCGTCAGGACTTGAGGAATTCCAGCAGGTCGGCGTTGAGTTGGTCTTTACTCGTGTCGCCCAGGCTATGCGATCCGCCGGGATATATCTTCAAAGTCGAATTCTTGACCAGCTTCGCAGACAACAGGGCAGAAGCACCAATCGGTACAATCTGATCGTCATCACCGTGAATAATCAGCGTTGGAATGTCGAACTTTTTCAAATCCTCGGTGAAATCTGTTTCCGAAAACGCCTTAATGCAGTCAAATGCGTTCTTGTGTCCAGCCATCATGCCCTGCATCCACCACGACTGGATCGCACCTTGGGAGACTTTGGCACCGGGTCGATTGAAGCCGAAAAACGGGCCACTGGCCACATCGAGGAAGAACTGCGATCGGTCAGCTAAAAACGCCGCCCGAAAGCCGTCAAAAACCTCAATGGGCAGCCCCCCCGGATTAGCCTCCGTCTTGACCATGATCGGCGGCACTGCGCCCATTAGCACTGCCTTGGTAACCCGTGATGTTCCGTGCCGCCCAATAAACCGCGCCACTTCGCCACCGCCGGTAGAGTGTCCGATCGTCACCGCATCCTTTAGATCCAGCGCCTCAAAGAGCTCCGCCAGATCGTCAGCGTAGGTGTCCATTTCATTGCCGTGCCAGGGTTGGCTCGATCGCCCATGACCCCGACGATCGTGGGCGATGCAGCGATAGCCGTGTGAGGCGAGAAAAAACATCTGCGATTCCCAAGCATCCGCACTCAACGGCCAACCGTGACTAAAGACAACGGGTTGTCCTGTACCCCAGTCTTTGTAGTAAATTTGCGTACCATCCTTAGTAGTGATTGTGCTCATGGGGTTCCTATGTAATTGGGAATAGTTTGCTTCCATAACATTGTCACACTCCAAGTTCAAAACTCTCTGCTCATTGAGGTAGGGTTTGGATTGAGTTAGCACATCGTCATTTGGCATTGCCTGGAATGGTGCCGACTGCGATCGCCTTACCGCCTGCGCTGATAATTTCATCAACCACGCGATCGCCCCCTTCAGATTTGTGCGACACCCCCATCAACAAACATTTCAATGTCAGTGATATAGCTGCCGTCATCTTTCTTACTGAATTGTGGTGTAGATAGCGCTCGATATCTATGAGATTGGAGACATCACCTTGATTTCCTTGAGTTGCAGTTTTGTTGCTTTATATCTGTGCCATGCCTCCATCGACAAAGAGTTCGATGCCGTTCACAAAGCTGCTGTCATCGGATGCGAGGAAAACGACCGCTTTAGCAATTTCATCCGGTGTACCCACTCGTCCCAGCGGGATTGTGTTGACCTGTGTTGCCACAAAACCCTGTACCTGTTCTTCGCTCAGCCCCATGAGATTGTATCCGGGAGTAGGCACAACACCAGGACTGATGGCATTGACGCGAATCTTGCGCTCTTTGAGGTCAAGTGTCCAGTTGCGGGCAAACGATCGCACGGCGGCTTTGGTGGCACTGTAAACGCTAAACGCTGGAGTACCCTTGATGGAAGTGATCGAGGCATTCAGAATAATTGAAGCACCTTCTGGCAACAGCGGCAGAGCCTTCTGCACGGTGAACAGCAGGCCTTTAACGTTGGTGTTGAAGGTTTTGTCAAAGTGTTCCTCAGTGATCGATCCGAGCGGGGCGAGTTCTCCACCGCCAGCGTTGGCGAAGATTACATCCAGGCGACCTTGCTCTTGCTTGATTGTGGCAAAAAGGCGATCGAGGTCTGCCAGATTCGAGGCATCGCTCTGAACGCCCGTGACGTTCTTGCCTATTGCTGCCACGGCGGCATCCAATTCAGCCTGACGGCGACCTGTAATGAAGACATAGGCACCTTCGGCAACGAATCGCTTGGCAGTGGCAAGACCGATGCCGCTAGTGCCACCAGTGACAAGAGCGACTTTTCCTGAGAGTTTTTGTGACATTATGATGTTTTTTTTGAATAAGGTTTAGCGATCGCAAGTCTGATGACATCTCGTTTAGGCTGTAAATCCGCCATCAATCTTGAGGCTTGCGCCAGTGACAAAGGCGGCTTCAGGACTGGCAAGATAAGAAACCATGCCAGCGACCTCGTTATCCCGTCCGTAGCGACCCAGGGCAATGAGCTTTTTGAGTCCCTCGGCAAAGTCTCCGTCTGCGGGATTCATATCGGTATCAATGGGACCAGGCTGGATGTTATTAACGGTGATACCACGCGGTCCAAGATCGCGGGCAAGACCGCGTGTAAAGCTGGCGATCGCCCCCTTGGTTAAGGCAGACCGATAGCCCTGCAAAGGGGGTGGAATCACTATTAATGCTGCCAATCATGATGATTCGTCCGCCCTCACCCATGTGGCGAATTGCCTCCTGAGTTGCTACGAAAACGCCCCTGACATTCACTGCTACAAGTCTGTCAAACTCATCCATCGAGAACTGATCGATCGCAGCTAAAGTGGCAACCCCCGCGTTGTTAACTAGGATGTCGAGGCGGCCCAAGGCGTTTACGGTTTCGGCAACGGAATGTTTCACTGCTTCTACATCCGCACTGTCAGCGCGGATGTAGAAGCTTTTCCCCCTGCTGCTTCAATGTCGCGCACCACCTCATCAGCTTTTTGGGGCGAACTGCTGTAGGTGAGAGCAACTGCTGCCCCATCTCGGGCAAGACGTTTGGCGATCGCTGCCCCTAAACCGCGTGAGCCACCCGTAACCAATGCAGCTTTGCCTGCGAGTGTTTTTGTCATGATTTGCTCCGGTGGGCTTGTAATTGCCGATATCGGTGATTTACTTACCGATTGGTACAAAAAATATACCCTGGTTCAATCTGGGTGTCAAGGAAGTTTTATACTGAACGGTATGGAAACGAAAAAGCCTCATAGCGTGCAGGGACGACCTCGCGCTTTTGATATCGACGAAGCTTTAGAAAAAGCTTTGCAAATATTTTGGCGCAAGGGCTATCTAGGAACATCCCTGACAGATTTAACCTCATCGATGGGCATTAACCGTCCGAGTCTCTATGCGACCTTTGGTAACAAAGAAAACTTATTCCGTAAGGCCCTCGATCGCTATCGCGATCGGCAAACTGCCTACCTGCGTGAAGCACTCTCCGAGTCAACTGCCCGGAGAGTCAGGGAGCGAATAATGCTTGGCGTTGTTGATTTAGTGACTAATCCGTGCAACCCATCGGGATGTCTCTACGCACAAAGTCTGCATTCCTGTGTCGATCCAGACAATCCACTCCATCAAGAGTTGACAGAGCGCCGCATATCAAGCGAGGCTGCTATCTGCGATCGCTTCGAGCGTGCTGTCTTAGAAGGTGACTTGCCCTCTGACGCCGATCCCGCTGCCCTCGCGAGGTTTGTCGTTACAGTCAACTTTGGAATGTCGGTGCAAGCAGCAAGTGGAGCTAGTCGCGCGGAACTCCTAGAGGTTGTTCAGATGGCTTTGCGCGCCTGTTCAATATAAGAAGGGGGAATTGAGGCTCAAGAGATCGGCACAGAGATGGGGTGCGATGCCGGATGCTGGCTACGCCTACGCGAGTTTTGGCTCAGATGCACCGTTTCCCCTGACAGCACAGGACTTACCCGCGAAGTAACATTAGCGGGTAACGACAAGGGCAGCTAGAGCGATCGCTACAACATCCTCAACAAGGGCAGCAGGAACTGCACCAATCCGCTCAATCGCGGCTATCCGCACCGTCCGACCACCATAGGCACCAACCAGTGCACCTACAACACCCAAGAGCGCTCCAACCACTCCAAAACTGCTGTTTGCTCCGGTAATGAACCATCCCACAATGCCACCACTAAGAATCCGAGCAATCAACGCAGGGGGACTGGTACGAGAAGGAATTTGCGGCAGCATATCGGCAATTAGCTCAGCCACTGCCAGGACAGCCAGAACGATCCCGATCGTGCCGCCACGCACCAGAAATAAAGCAGCCGGGGCTGTTAACGATCGTAGTCCCGCCACTAACCCAAGGACAAATGCAAAAATCAATGTCATGAACATAAATAGCCCTCTTGGTAGCTTTGGATGCCATCTTTTATACCAATTTAATATGAACAGGACTTACGCAACTGGCACATGGTGATCGGTGTTCACGCCCTGACCCATCATGGTAACCCGTTCTGCTAAACAACAAGTTTACTCGCCCGCGTGCAAAACATTGTACTGATTTTCGCTCGCCCGATCGCGGGCGATCATAAATGACTGAACAAATCAAATTCAAATAGTGTACTGTTTTGAACAATCGGACAGATTTGACCTTGTTGCTTGAATTTAAAACAGTTATAATCAGAATATTTTAATGACACTAACTATGAGATTCACAAAATTCAACTACTGTCAATATTTATTAAGCACTCAAATTAACTACACGCTCACCTATTTTGCAGACCATGTAAAAACAATTAGTCATGACTTCATTAATCGGCTAGTATCGTCCAATTCTACCGAATCTTGAACTCCAATGGTTACTCTCGATAATAAGCGGGTATAGAATAACTCTGTCAGACGCTTGCCATGAGATGTATGTCTTCTACCGACGGCGGCCATTTGAACAATTTCTCCTCGAATTAATTCAACTTTATCATCTTTTGTCAAGATGCCAGCTTCAATCATCTGATGATATTCTTTTACTGTAAATAACCGTTTGATTAACTGAGTTGTACTCATTGGTTCGTCCGGGAATATTCAAGTTTTTTGTCTGCAACCGCAGGTTTAATAATGTGATTATACTACATCGAACAGTAGTGCTTCCGTAGGGCAGGCATTGCCCGCCTTACAAGCACTGAATCTAATCCCACGATTGCAATTGCACAACCCAATGCTGCAGCAAAGCAGAAATGCGATCGCGCCGAGTCTCAAAAGTAGCAGCAATCCAGATAAATACAATCCCAAAAGCCAAACCAATCGCCCATTTAATCAGCGGATAATCGAAGATCAGAACCACCAACTGATAGAAAACATTGATTAAAAAAAATCCCGTTCCCACAAACAAAAACGCCCGAACTCGCAGGGACAAACCCGCTGCAATAGCCACCAAACTAAAAGCTCCCGCAACTAAACCGCGGCTTTGCTGAGTCAAAAGAGGTATCCCGCAAATCAGCGCAGTTGCGAGCATTCGCAG
The DNA here is from genome assembly GCF_036705045.1 of Microcoleus sp. BR0-C5. Lineage (NCBI taxonomy): Bacteria > Bacillati > Cyanobacteriota > Cyanophyceae > Oscillatoriales > Microcoleaceae > Microcoleus > Microcoleus sp. BR0-C5. The sequence continues at coordinate 21,039 of NZ_JAUBTR010000077.1, read as the reverse complement.
AGTGTGGCGCAGCGGTTTTTCGGCTGGTAATTTGAGAGTGCGATCAAACTGAGTAATGTACAGTAAAGAAAGCCCTAAAGGAGTAACATAAAACTCTGGCTGAGTCAATCCTATTTGCCAGAACCATCGCAGCATTATCCAGTCAATTATCGCCACACTCACATAGGTAAAACGGACTTCCTCCCTTTCCCAAGCCAGGAAAAAATAGAAGGTAGCAGCTATCAGCAAGCTAATCGGATAAAACTTAGCCGGACTTTCCAAAATAGTAACTATTGGAATCAGCGAAGCAATTACCTGCCAAGGTTTTTTTGACCAGCCCCAGTTGTCCCAAGGCAAAATGTAAATGAAATAGGCAAATAGAGAAGCGAGGGCAACTTTCCAAGGCCCCAGCGGCCCGGAAATATACTTAACTAAAGGCGTATTGATCCAATAAAGCCGGATGCCAAAGGCTTCTAGCCAACCCAAGTAAATCCAAATTTCTGCCGATTGGCGATCGAGATTATTTCGCCCTTGCAAGAAAGCATATTGAACTAATAAAGCACCAGTGACTAATCCTAAACTTAAGCCGGATTTAATATCATTCACAGAAGCTGAAATCAGCAGCAAACTGCTCAAAACCCAGTGCAGGTGAGCAAATATTTTTAACTCCGCATTAGTTAAATGTAAATAATTGCTGAGCCAAGGAGATAAAATGCGATAGATATATGTTAAAGTTGTGCCGAGAGTGGCCAGGACAATTAAACCGTCGCCAAAAGCTCCTCCCGGTGTTTGAAAAAGTTGATATAGTAGCGATTCGTAAGCAGCAGCGGACACGCCAATTAATCCCAAATAAACCAAAGGTTTGAATTCTGGCTCCCGCCTACCAATGCCGATCGCAATTAAAGACGCCCCCAACACCGTTAAACCAGTCCAATTCGTCAAAGTGTGCGATCGGAAGGTTAAACCCAATACCCCGTAAACCAAAGGTATAAAATGAATGCTAGGTAAAATTGTTGGATCGCGGTGGCCGCGCCTCCACCAATCCCCCAACAATTGAGTAAACAATCCGAGAGCGATATTAGCAACTGCTAAATTAATCGTAGTGCGATCGACAGAACTCAAACCGACTGCTGTCAACAACTCCAAACTCCAAGCCAAGGCATAAATTGCCAGAGGGGAAAGTTGGCGTAAACTTCGGAAAATAATCGCAGCCATTATCACCAAAATAGCAGCCAAAACTTCAGTAGAAGGCGGGAAAGTCAAGCTACTGGCTGCGTAGAGTTCATAGGAATAAAAAGTAATAGTTGTTAACAGCAAGCCTGCCAGTAAGATTGCCCACCCATCTAAAGCTCGATCGTAAATTTCAGCTAATTGAGAAGAATCAGGCAAACGGCTGGAAAAACGAACAATCATGCTGCGAAGCAACCACAGACACAAAAGAGCGATCGCCCCGGCAATTCCCCAATCCCAACCCGACACAAAACCTAATTGATCGATCGCCGCAGCTACGAAACTCAAGCCAAACCCCACTCCAATCGCAGCCGCTGGTAACTCGACTAAATAGTAAGTATTGACCAACATTAATCCGGCCGCCAAACCCAAACCAATTAACCGATATCCCGGAAAAATAAAAATTAGAACTTGTGCAAATATTAGGGCGATCGCACTAAAGGTACTGGCAACTCGTTTGTGAGGGTTCTCAGTATATTTAGCAACAGCAGTCAAAGCCAAAGGAGTCGCCAGCCAGAGCAAACTCCACTGAGGGCGATAAGTGGCAGTACCCGCAATTAAATAATTTTGCAACAATATAAAGCTGAATCCTGCTAATACTAAGCCCAGATACCAGGAACTTTGAAACCATGCAGGATGCCAGCGTAAAAAGGCAGAGTTTTCTTGGGAATTTGCCGCTTTCATCCAGACAAAAAATACCCATTCACTCGCCATAAAAATTAATAATATTGCCGACCAAATATTGGGTGTCTGGTTTGGGAAAAATAAGTCAATTGCCGAAGCGATCGCGCCTAAACCCATAATGTGAGTTATCGGAACCAAAATTGCTGGATTTCCCTGTTGTTCAGCCGCAGAAGCGGGCCTCGAAACTCGCCGGTAATTGTCGGGAATTACGTATTTCCAAGTGATCCAACCTAAAATTAAAGTAGAGACTAATAAATTGAGCGATCGCCAAAACGGATTGACAAAACTAATAATAGTTAAAGCACTCCCCAAACCGAGAGCAAGGTTTTCGCCTAAACTGGCAAGTTGAAACTTTCGCTTGCGGTAGAGCCACTGCGCCACACTTACCATTAAAATTAAATAAGGCAACAGTAAAACACCCCAAAAAGCCCAAGGATTTTCCTGAGAGTTTGTAAGCTGAGTTAAAAATGCAACCAATTGTGTTTTAATCCCTAAAGGAAGCAGTCGCCAAAACAGCCAAATACTCTGAAGTCCCACCGCCTCAAGCATTAGCAAATCAAACTCTTGCCCAAACCGCACTAAACGGTTGTAAAAAAACCACACAGCCAATCCGCTAACTGCGATCGCCTGTAGCGGAATGTCGCGAAAACAAACCAGGTATCCCAAACCCAACAAACCCATTCCCGCTAATTGCCAGTGAAAAAAGTTGCTGGGATTTGGCTGGTCGGATATATTGTTTTCAATAGTCCCAGATTGCCGGGGTTGCAGCCAATCCAGCCATGCTAAAAGCACGCCACAAATCGCCAAAGCTAAACCCATTTCAGCGATATTTACATCCTTGACAAATATCGCTCGACCCAGTAAAATTCCTAACGAATAAGCTACTAAAGCTGCTTTTTTGTAAGTCAGAAAATCTCTGCTCAAACTGAAACCAGCGGGGAATGTTTCAGTATTTCCCCCACCTTGGATAGATTGCAATCGTTGTTGCTGAATTTGATAAACTGTAGTAGCAGCAGTTCCCACTGTACCCACATAAACCGCAGTAAGGGCAAAGCCGGCCAATGCCCACCAAGAGTGCAAATAACTCAATCCCAAGTGATTTAGGGCGATCGATCGAGTGATGTTTTTTCCTGAACAGCTTTGATATTGATATTTGATAATCCGGGCCGTTATCCAAGTCAAAATAAGTGCCGCTGCGATTGCTACCGCCCAATCCCAAGGATACCGCCACAATCCAAAAGTATCCATTGCCCAAAAATTGATCGGCACTAGCAACAGCGTCACTTCTTGCAAAGTTTGAGCAGTCAAGTGCAAATTCTGCTGTCTGTTTGCCCAACTGCTAATTGCCCAAAAGGTTAAAGTATAAGCTAATAAAACTCCATATTGTCCGGCGGCAGGAAATCTTTCCCACTGACTGGCAGCTAAGACTCCAGAGGAGACAACTACCATGAACACTCCTAAAAACAACAGCCACACCACGCTAATTTCTGCCATTAGCGAGTGCAAAATTTGAGCGATAAAATTAGGGGTTTGAGTAGTTTCTGTGGGTCTAGCAACGCTTTCTCTGCTGCTAGGTACTGCTTTTTGCGTTGATAAGGCAGGTACTTTTGGCTCGGCAATAGGAGCTCGCGGGTTTTCAATTTCAGAAAAATCTACAGCGGGATCTCTGAGTGGGCAGACTAAATACTGTCGGCACAATTCCTCAACTTCAGCGGGCGAAAGTAAACCTAGCCGCAGCCACGCATCTAAACCTGTCAACAACTCAGGATGCGACGCTAAGATGCTCAATTCAATTTTGCTCGATCGATCTTTGGGAGACGACATGGGCTTAAACTTGTACTAGGTACCTTCAAGCTATAGCCTAGATTAATGTCGAGCGAGCATGGCAACATTCCGCCATCGAAATTGGCACAATAAGTATTTATGACTAAATAGCTGTCGCAGCCCGTGTCAATCGGTGAAAAAATTCCGCTGATGGGCCTAAACCAGCGTACATCAGCGGTGAAAAACTCCCAATTAGGACACAGCAGCGGTTTCCTTACCGATCGACATACAACAGTTCTCAATCTTGGTGAGGTATGCCCACGGAGGCCACGGAGGCCTATGCCCGCTTATCAACCGTGCACCTCATGTTACTGAGAAAGGCTATATTTCAACAAAGTGTCCACACTAGCATTGTGATCTATGAAAGAAAACAAATGTTTGAAGAGGAGTTTTCCATCTGCATCCAAAACAAACTGAGCAGGCAAAGGAGCACCCAAAGCCTGACCGACTTGATAAGCCCGAAAAACTTGACAGCCTGGATCAGAAAGCAGAGGCATTTTCAAGCCTAAATCTCTAACCACTATTTGGCTTTGGCGATCGTCGGTACTGGCAACCATCAATAATTCTATATTGCGATCGGCAAATTTTTCCCAGTTTTCATTCAAAGCTTTAATGTGAGGAAAACAGAAAGGGCAATATTGCTTTTCTGTAAAAATCCGCGTAAAAGCCAGAATTACCGGTTTATCGCCCCGATAATTCGACAGCCGCACCAATTTGCCATTATTAATATCCGGCAATTCAAAATCTGGCGTCCTCTGTCCCAGGTTCAGAACATTAGTGGCCGGAACAGGCAATAAATTTTGGAAAAACCGCTGATTTAACAAGCCGCTAAAATTAGTAGAAGTCAGCATATTTCCTAATTGGGTAATTGCTAATTGCTAATTAAAAATCCGGTTAAACGAATGCCCCAGCAGGTAGGGACACTCCAAGAGCCCAAGGCGTGTCAACTTAACGTTAAACCCATAGTCCGGCTGGGGTTTCAACAAGAGCCTCAAAGCTCAAGTCCTCGCTATGAGGACTAAAGAAATGGGTAACACCTCATCAGTCCTCTTGAGAGGACTTTAGCTATTAGACAGGGACTTCAGTCCCTGGCGGGCTTTCGGCTTAAGTTGACACTAATGGGCATTGGCGTGTCCCTACACATATAATCTGCTTAAACCGCAGCAAAGAATACCTTAGACTTGACCGGATCGGGAGTCATGGTCTTGTCACCGGGCTGCCAGCCGGCGGGACAAACTTCATCGGGATGAGACTGGACGTGTTGGATAGCTTGCAGAGTACGGAGAGTTTCGTCCACGTTGCGGCCGAAGGCAAGATTGTTGATAGTAGAGTGTTGGATGATGCCTTCTTTGTCGATGATGAACAGACCTCTGAGGGCAATGCCTGCTTCTGGGTCGAGGACGTTGTAGGCCGAACTAATTGTTTTTTTGAGGTCAGCAACCAAGGGATAGTTGAGGTCGCCGACACCGCCTGCTTTGCGGTCTGTTTGTATCCAAGCCAGGTGAGAGAATTCGCTGTCTACGGATACGCCGAGGATTTCGGTCTCAATGTTTTTGAAGTCCTCATGGCGATCGCTAAATGCTGTAATCTCAGTCGGGCACACAAAGGTGAAGTCCAAGGGGTAGAAGAACAGGACTACATACTTTTTGCCTTTATAGTCTGACAGTTTAACTGTCTTGAATTCCTGATCCACTACGGCTGTTGCTGCGAAATCGGGTGCAGCTTGACCAACCCGGAGGCATTCACTGGTCATAGATTTTGTTTCCTTTTTTACGAACTGTTACAAATATATCATACTCATAACGACTACAAGTATGTTCTAGAGAAATCAAAAAAAAACGCTCTCAAATTTGAGAGCGCAATTTTTTGGATTAAATAATGGCTCAGGCGGGATTTGAACCTGCGACCTTGGGCTTATGAGTCCCCTGCGCTAACCACTGCGCCACTGAGCCAAATCTACTTCACGATTTACTATCGTAGCACGGTAGGGCTAGCTATGTCTTCTTTTCAAGCAACACTATTTCTAATGACTTCCAGTAAAAGTTATGAGTTTTGGTAATCATTCAAAACCCATAACTTTCGACCAGTCGTTACCGAGAAGCGCTGGACGCATCGTCGGGCAGTAAAGCCATTGGGTTGATAGCACCCTGTCCGGCGGGATGAATTTCAAAGTGCAAGTGCGGCCCGGTACTAAAGCCGGTGCTGCCCATTTCTGAAATCTGTTCCCCTTGAGCGACTCTCTGACCCTTTTGCACCAAAATCCGGCTGTTGTGGGCATAGACAGTCTCAGTGCCGTCAGGATGGGTAATTTCCACCAGATACCCGTAGCCGCCGTCGTTCCACTGAGCATAGGTAACCACCCCGTCTGATGCTGCCACAATTGGCGTGCCGATCGGCCCTGCAATATCAATTCCTTTGTGCATCCGTCCCCACCGCCAGCCGTAGCCAGAAGTAAGAACGCCCTTAGACGGCCAAATAAACCCGTTAGCCGACTGTTGTTTGCCGTTAGGCAGATAGGTATCAGGGCTCGAAAGAGGAGGCAGTTCTGGAGAAACCATGCGTCCCAAAGACGGGTTGCTTAGGGGATCGTAACCGTCGGCTCCCAAAGGAGCAGTTGCTACCACAGGCCCCTGCCCAGCAGAGGTCGGCGTCAGGTTGATCGGTTGCAGTTCCGCTGCGCGAGCCGGGTCTAAACGCTCTTGCTGCTGCTTCTGAACCTGCTCAGACCAGGCTCTCGATGGCGGTCTGCTGATTTCATTCTGCACCGCCTCAGTATAGTCGGGGGTGTAGAGATATGGATTGACACTTGGCATCTCCTCAGACGGGTTGACCGAGGGCCCGTCATTGGGAGCCAGGGACACCGCATTGGCGCCGATCGAATTGCGCGAGGCACGATATTCCTCTCGCAGCCTGACAACTTCTGCCCTCAAACGTTCGGAATAAGGGTTGAGAGCTTCTGCGGTAGGGAGAGCCTCCGAATTCGACTCTGGTAAAGCGCTAGTGGGATCTGTATTTGAACCCGGGGCGCTAGTATTTGCCACGAAGCTGATCGGCTGCGGGTATTCTCCCGTAGCGATGGCGGTAGCAGTTGCACTGGCTGGCGAGGGCAGGGCACTGGTGTCAACTGCACCTGTAAATGTTGGTTCGCCTTGAAGATCCAGCTTCCGTGGATCGCTAATGGTTTGGGAAACTTGAGTCAGCGGAATGCTGTTAATTTGGGGAACCATCGGCGCTGAAATATTGTTCAGACCTTCCAGGTTCTCCAGGGGAGAGACAACAGGCACTGTGGGCGCGGGTGCTGCAACCCCAGCACTGGCTATTTCCGAGGTAGACGAGCTGGGGTTCAAAGATGCGGGAACCGAACTCGCCGCCCAGACCGATGTAGAGTTGGAGGCAGAATAAGATGCTGCCGCCTCCACCCCTGGATTTTTCAACCCAACTTGGGGAATTTTGAGCCGTTGATTGACATTCAGCAAGTTGGGATTGCCGAGCTTGTTGACGGAGATCAGATCTTTGGGCGATACGCCGTGACCTTTGGCGATCGCATCTACCGTATCTCCCGGACGCACGCTGTAGAGAACCTCAGCCGGCCGGGCGGTGCTTCCCGCAGGGGGGACTAGCACAGCCGAGGGCAAACTGGGTGTTGCCAAAGACTGTTCTATTGACTCGAATGCTCGATCGGGCGATGCTGCTTGACCTCCCCCGGAATTGGGAATTACAGGTGTGGCATCGAGGTCAGGAATAGTTGTCCCAGTTGCAGATCCGGGGGAGGTCAGCGTCGGTGCTGACTCCGGCAAAAATGCCGCGGATGTAGATAAATTTGCTCCCCCCTCCGACCCGAACATCGTTCGACCCGATTCTGTGGTGCGGTTTTCCTGTTTTTTCAAACTGTCGATCGCCCCGTCTGCATTCGGGATGTCGATCGAACTTTGTTCCGGTACCGTCGTGACCAGCGGGGTCGCTGCAGTTGATGGCAGCGCTGTCATCGCTGCACTATCCAATGGCTCGGAGCCAGTCAGATTTAACTCTTGTTCGGGATTGACCGTCGCTGCGCGATCTAGCGAAGCCGATGTGCTATAGCCGGCGTTCTGTTGTGGTGTGGCTTCCGTCGCAGTCGGAATTCTAAGCTGTTGGCCAACTTGGAGTATGGTATCGGGTTGGATGTCGTTGGCAGTTGCTAGTACCAACGGTTCTACTTCATAATCCCGAGAAAGCTCCCAAAGGCTTTGCCCCTCCTGCACCTTAACCGTCGCCGGCTCAGAAGGTGATCCGGGCTGTTGGGCCCTGGAACCGTCAACTTGTGCCGATGTAGGGGGCCCGTTGGCCGATACTGGCTGTACTTCAGCGGTGGATTCTGATGTCGGTGCGAGCTCAGACGCGCGAGCGCTGTCTCCATTTCTCGGTAGCAGGATGCCAGAAGCACCTACCGATATTGCCAGCCCGATCGTGGCGAGAGAGCGAACTCTGCCTGTGCTGAGCGTTGTCTGTTTTGATGGTTCCGCAGAACCGTCTCTGTCGATTTCACTAGCCTGAACAGGCTTAATTTGGGGATATGTTCGTTTCAAAAAAACGACCTCCTACTGAGAAGCGCTAACTGTCCTTGGAAACACTCAAGGGTATCGCATGACGCTGAATTTAAATCAACAAGCAAAAATATTCTGATTGTTGACAGCTATCATGCTTAGGCCAGATTACCTTGCTTTTTAAATTTAGACAAGCTCAAACCGTCATAAATTTTAAAATTCTCGGTCAAACCTGCTGCAATTAACCCCACAAGCCTTACACCGCAATAGCTGGAACGAATACATAAAATCTTCGTTCCCGTAAGGCTCTGAACTCTCACCTATTATCAGACTTTAGGCTAATTTCCGGACAACCTACAACCGTATATTTACTAGATATAGTGTTCAGACCCAAGCTGGTACTCGCTGACGCCCTAAATCGCTAAAATCCTCTGTTTTTGTTGCTGAATCCTCTTGGGAGTAATTTGGTGTTGCTGATAACAATCTGTTTTTGAATGAATAAAATATATTAATGTCGGCTATCTAGATTTTCACCCCTTTGATACAAATTTCTTATATTAAAATGGAGACTTGGCAGCCTCCGCCAGCTATTAAATATCTATATATTTATGTGTTGATAATGATTTATCCCAGCTCCCCCAACTGTCGTTTAGCCTCAAATAAACCTACAGCGGCGCTGACGGAGAGGTTCAAACTCCTGACTCCAGGCTGGCTCATCGGAATAAAAACTGTGGCGTCGCAGGCATCCAAGACGAATTGGGGAATGCCTACAGTTTCCGAGCCAAACATCAGCCAGTCGCTGGGCTGAAATTGGAATTGCGCGTAATTGCATCGCCCGCCAGTGCTGAATCCGATCGAGCGTCCCCCCCGCTGCTCCCGATAGGCCAGAAAAGCCGCTAAGTCTTCGTGGCAGTGGAGATTGACGTAGGGCCAGTAATCTAAGCCGGCCCGTTTCAGGTAGCGATCGCTAATTTCAAACCCCAGCGGACCAACTAAATGCAGTTCTGTGCCTGTGGCAGCGCAAGTGCGGGCGATATTGCCAGTATTCGGGGGGATTTGCGGGTGAATCAAGACAAGTTGGGGCATGAAGCTAATTAAAAGCGTAAAATACAGCTATTGGGAAATTTATCAAACTACCCACAGGTAGATATACCTTATAGCTTTTATTTATAACCTTTGTCGAGCTCCATTGATTAAATATTCTGATTTGTTTTAAGGGCGGCGCTCTGCAAATTTTTCGCGGGAGGTTCCGGCTAATTTTATTATTGGTCCAGTACGCATAGCCAGGGGGCTAGTGAAAGCCCCCGTTATAATAACGGCCGGTACTTCAGGCAACTAACTGGGCGCACAAGTTGTCTTCTAGCTCCCATTCTTGGTGAGCCATGCCATCAATCCCTTGCAGAATAATACTGCGGGTGTCCGAACCGCCCTCGTGCAGCTTCAACCACTGCTGGGCCGTGTTGCCTTCCCGGAGAATCTTTTTGAGGGGCGAGAGAAAGCAACTAAAGCCGCGTTTTTTGGCTATCGGCCAAACTTCGCGGTAAATTTCCTCAATCCAATCTCGTGCCAGAATAGTTCTGCCGTCTTGCCAGTGGGTAAGTTCGGCATCCAAACTTTGCCGGGATGCAGCAATTTCGTTGGCGTCTGTGAGAGCAACTAAGTCTTGGTTGCGGGTGCCCGCCGGTAAGGTGCACAGTTCTAAGGGGTCTAAGCTGGGGTCTTCCATCATCTGCCAAATGCGAGCTTCTAGTAAGGCAGTGATGGCTAACAAAGCCAGAGGATTGACTTCGAGGTCGCAAATTCTCAGTTCGAGGCGGTTGAGACAGTAGGGGCGACGATCGCCATTTGGTCGCACTGCCGACCACAAATGGCGGACGTTTTGCATAGTACCGAGTTCTAGCTGTTCTTCAGTCCACTGAATGTAATGCTTGTGACTTTCAAACAGGGGAACGATGGCGGGAGTTTTGGGAAACAAACCCCACCGAGTCGAATGATAGCCCGTGACTTCGCCGTCGAGGAAGGGGGAAGAGGCGCTCAAGGCAAGGTATAGCGGTGCTTCTACGCGGGCGAGGCGGATGGCGCGCATCAGCATTTCTGGTTGGGAGATGCCGATGTTGATGTGAATGCTGGCGGTGACGACTTTGGTGCCGTAGGTTTGCTCGATGTAGGTGTGGTAGGGGTTGTTGGGATCGGATCGGTAAAATCGATCGCTCCCTCCGAGAGACAAGGTACTTCCCGGCAGCAAGGTATAGTCGCCCAATTGTTTTAAATACTCGCGCAGCCGGACTCGTGGCTTGACTAAGGCACACAACAGGCGATCGTAGCTGCACAGCGGGGCGGTCGTGTACTCCACATTGCGGCTATCAGGCTCCCGGACAAATCCCTCTAGATCGGCGACTATGCGATCGGAGAGACCGACAACCTCACCTTCTGGAGTGCCGGTATACATTTCTACTTCAAAGCCTTTTGATAGCAGCACGTTTGTTCCTCAGCTAAGTTGAGTGCTAGTTTCTAGTATCCCAAAAATTGACCTGTTCATACTATATTCCACTAGGTAGAGTTGAAATTTTTCGCGAATGGCACTGAAACCGGGTTTTTCTGCCCCAGCAACTTTGAGCGTTTGTGTGTTAGTTGCGATCGGGCTGGCACGACAAATACTGCCATCGCCAAGAGTTTCCGAGGTGGTTTTAGACTCAGAAAAGCCGTTTGTTCGATCGGGGGCGTATTTCATGAGGCATTTGTGACGATCAAACTTATGGTGAATAGAACCCACTCCTGCCTCAGTTCGACATCTGTTTTCTGCCTTGAGGGGGATAGCCGCAGATATATCTTGGGTGCGATTCTAAAAGAGGGCTCTGCAATATTTTTGAGCTATAAAATTAACCCCTAAAAATCCCTGTGAAAGAGCAAGAAAGAACCCCTCCCAATTTTTGGAATATGCTAAGCAATTTAGCCTTAGTCCGGTTTTTGCTTTTATTTGCTTCTGGTTGGGCTGGACTGCAACTTTTAGCTTACTTTGAAACAGCAGTCGCGGTTTTCACGATTTCTGCACTCGTGGCTTTTTTGCTCAACTATCCGGTGCGAACTCTCCAAAGATTTTTACCGCGAAGTTTAGCTGTCGGCTTCGTTGTCTTGCTCACCATTTTAGTTTTTGGCGGTCTCACCGTCACTGTAGGCGTCACTCTTTTATCTCAAGGACAGCAATTAATTGACAGTATGACTGAATTTGTGAATGCTCTGGCGCCTCTGTCCGAGCGCATCGAAGCATTCCTGCGGGCGAGAAACCTGCAAGTTAACCTGCGAGTTATTGAGGAACAACTGCGAAATCAAGCTTTGGCGGGAGTTGTTTCGAGTATTGCTTTTTTACAAGTATTTTTAACCAATTTATTGAATTTAATATTAATTATGGTTGTGGCTTCTTTCATGTTACTTGATGGAGAGAGGCTGTGGCTGTTAGTTCTCAAATTTATACCTCGACACCTGCACAGGCGTTTAAGTATAACAATAGAGAAAAACTTTTTAGGATTTTTTCAGGCACAAATCCTATTAATGTTATTTTTGACAACAGCAAGTTTTTTAATTTTTCTGCTGTTAGATGTTAAATTTCCCTTGATTTTAGCCTTTATTATCGGATTGTTTGATTTAGTTCCAGGGATCGGAGCGACGCTGGGGATTAGCTTAGTTTGTTTTATTGTCTTGTCTCAAAATGTGTGGCTATCTTTAAAAGTATTGGCAGCTTGCATTGTTTTACAGCAAATTCAAGACAACTTTATTCATCCGAGACTCATGCAAAATTCCCTTAATCTGAATCCGGTAGTGGTATTTTTTGCACTGTTAGTCGGGGCAAGATCAGCAGGACTTTTAGGTATATTTCTGGCTATTCCGCTAGCGGGAGTGATAGTTAGCTGGTTTGACATTGAAGAAATGCAAGCGGAAGGTTAATTGATACAGCCATCCTATTTTATATCAAATCAGGCTGCAAAATCCGATTTTAACTTGCCGACTAGAAGTCCCATGCTTCAAAAACTCTCCTGTGTCCGACGCGCAAATAAAAATCAAGAGAAGTAAAAAGAAAAAAGCAACGTAGGGTACACCTCACATCTTGCACCATTCTCGCTTAACAGGCTGTCCGGCCTGTTCCACAAAGAGTGAATTTTCTTGTGGAACAGGCTGTCCGGCCTGTTCATAAAAGGATTATTGAGAATGGTGCAACATATGAGGTACACCTTACTGCGTACAGTTAATGAATAAATTGCAAGTCAGTAGGAAATCTTTCTTCTTCTGGTTCTGGATCATAAATGTAATCGCAGTCAAAACGCAGAGCTTGAGAGTGGCGACTGATAGAAAATCCGCAATTACTCACCATTTCTGTAGTAAAAGTTGCCATGACTAACTCAATAAGCTTTCTGTAGGAAATGTTAGGCAGTTGAACGTAATAGGTGCGTCTGGCAAAAAAGATTCTCTCATCTTTCGGTATAATTATGCCATTAATTCTGTGTGCGTATTGAATCGGCTTGATATAGGTTTCAATAAACTGTGACTGATTTTTTTGTAGTCTCGCTAATCTTTCGTGTTGCAACCAGCTCATTTGAAACACAATTTTAATAAATTCAAAACCCAAAATGTAGTTAAAAACATTATTGCGTTCTTCTGTACTCAAGACGAAGCGGAGTGCAGATTCTAAATATTGGTCAGTTTCTCGGCGTGCTTGTTGAGCTGAGTGGATATAAAATTGTTTGATGTAGCTTCTTAAATCTGATTCGTTTAATTGTTTTTTGACTCGGAATCTGATTAAATACTCTTGGACTCGGTGTAGAGTATCTACATCTTCAAACATTTTTGAGACTAAACCGTCGGCTGTATAATCATCTAAAAATTCTGCTTGTAAGTCGGGAGTAGATGCACACAATATGTAGCAGAGGGACAAGACATAGCGCCGCTGGTTCCAAGGCAAGCTTTGGGCCCAATCTTTAACTTCTACAGGGAGTTTTTGCAGCACGGTATCTGTGTGGGGGTGTTGAGCAAGGTCGGCATCTTTATGTTTTTGTTTAATCATTGCCTGAAACCTTATATCAGTAAGTATACAGAGTAGTAGATCGCAGATGATGGGAGAGGGGAGCTGCGAGGGAGGGCTGCTAGTTATTCTGTCTTATTTTCTTGCCATCTATCTAAATATACATTCAGGAGGGAACAGAGGCCGTGATCTGTCTCACACTTTAGCGAGTTTTAAATCACAAATGCTAGCTCTTCGCATCACTTTTTGCGACTGTGAGTGTCACCCATAAAACTTATTCAAGTCACCGGCGCAACAGTGGGTTTCGTTGAGGATTAAATTGGGTGATTCATAAGTTTTTGTTAGTAATGATTACTGAGATCAATCAGGAACTTGACTACAAGTATTTTCCCGGAAAATCAGTGCAAAGACTTAACTTTTTGCAATGCTATCGTGCAACCAGTGCGACAGTGGCTCGATAGCATTGCAGTGGGGGAGCCATCAGTAACTCAGTGATGTGCCAACTTATACTCGCCCGATGTTCTTGGGAGAGAGATATTCAGTTATGGGGACACCATCTTTTCTACATACCGCCTATGTACAAGCTTAATCCTGTGTATGAGGAATTCAGGGGGTTACGCTTTCGCTCGCTCTCGTTTTTGGGCGGGGTCAGTCAGAACAGATACAAGTTTCCGACAAGAGTAGTGAGCAACCCAAAATTTGAGATCCTAGTTCCAACTCCCAGATGTATCTGTGGAGTAAATCTAAAATCGAAAATCGACTGAGGTATGCGCCGAAGATGTAACCCTGTACTACTGATTGAGGGGTGTCATACCTCGATCGCCCATTGAGCTCAATTATTTATGGGGTCTATCGCTCTGGTAGTTGCGAGAGCCATAATTTAAGCCATAATTGTTGATAATATCAATGGATGCCTCTCGATAGGAGTGGGTATCCATCGTGGCGCTTAAGGTAAAAATAACATCAAACGGTAGCAGCAAAAACAATAACTATAAAAATAGTTTAATAATCTACGTGGGATGAGGGAAGTGAATATGTTTAACGCAACTGAACTGCTTATTAAGGCTTTTGTCAATCGCCTCATTGAAGGCTACCGCCACACTTATGGCGGGTTTAAATCTGACTATGGCGAGATTATTGCTTGGGTGGCGAGTATGGCTTTAGAAAATATTGCTAATAGCGATGCTCTTTACCATAATGTCGAACACACTATTTTAGTGACCTTGGTGGGACAGGAGATTCTGCGCGGCAAGCACATCCGCGAAGGGGGTGTTTCCTGCGAAGATTGGCTGCACTTCCACATTGCTTTGCTATGTCACGATATCGGGTATGTTAAAGGTGTTTGCCGGCAAGATAGAACTGATTTGGGACTGTATGCGACGGGAATAGGCGACCTGAAATTAACGCTGCCTCCGGGGGCGACGGATGCTAGTTTGATGCATTATCATGTCGATCGCGGAAAAATGTTTATTGACGAGCGTTTTGGCGGTCACAAACTGATTGATGCTGAGCTGGTTAAACGTAATATTGAGCTGACTCGTTTCCCGGTTCCTACAGATGAAGATTATCAAGATACGGTAAATTATCCGGGTTTAGTTCGGGCTGCTGATTTAATTGGTCAGTTGAGCGATCCGCGATATTTGCAAAAGATTGCGGCGCTGTTTTACGAGTTTGAGGAGACTGGGCAAAATCTGGTTTTGGGCTATCAGAATCCGGGGGAGTTGCGGGATGGTTATCCGAAGTTTTATTGGAATGTGGTTTATCGGTATGTGAAGGATGCGATCGGCTACTTGGAACTGACGCAGCAGGGGAAACAAGTTGTTGCTAATTTGAGCGCGAATGTGTTCCGGGTGGAGCATTCTGAGGTGGAACTTGAGGAGGTGGCTGTAGTTCGTTGATTCCTGGTCATTGCAGGAAAGCAATCCCAGCGCTGATGCCTGGTCATTGCGAGAAAGCAATCCCAAGAAAATGCGTAAGTCTTGATATAATTCAGCAATCCTGTTGATATTGAAGCGCTAAATCTTCGATGAGTTCCACCATTGCGCGAACCATAGGCATTTTAGTGAGAATTTCGATCCAATACCATTGCCCGTTGGGATTGAGTTCGATAAAGTAGAGGGTGTCATCCTCGTCGCGAATGATATCGAATGCACCAAAATTTAAACCAAACTCGTCAAGCATTTGATGAAGTTTGTTGAGGTACTCGATCGGCAACTTGTCGGGAACGTGAACGAGTTTATCTGGTTCGATAACGCGCCAATCCAAAGTCACGTCTGCATCGTTGGTATGCTGGGCATCAATGCGACAGACAAAATCATGCTTACCAATTAATGTAACGCGATATTCTGCCTTCTTTTGAATGCGTTTCTGAATAAAAACGGGTGCCAATCGAATGCTCTCTCGAAATGCTAAGAGTGTTTCTACATCAATGGGGCGAGTATAACACGCATACTGCTTTTCATCATGTAAAAAACCGGAGTAGCGCATCGGTTTGACAATCCACTTTCCCTGTTCTGTTACAAAGTTGCAAGCAGCATCGTAGGAATTTGTGACGAGAGTTGGAGGGATAGTAATTCCCAGTTTTTGAGCAATGGGGATTTGGTTGATGCGATGAGATGGCAATCTCATCTTGTAGTAGTTGTTGACCCACTTCGCTTTAGGATATAAACCAGACAGAGAGTACATCAAAGATTCTGTTTCTTCTTGACAATACTTGATTGCCCAAGCATCATCAACTTCTGGAAAAACTTGATATTCGTTAGGTTTGCGCCACCAAATCACGCCGATTTCTTGAACTTCTTTCAAGGAGTCTTCAAAAGACAAAAAACTTTGACTTGGATTGCCAGAAGCTTGCCACGAGTAAGCATATTTGCTTTTTTGAATAAAATTTTCTGAATTCAATCGAATTGGTCGAATATTTGCTTCTTGCAATTCGTTGATAATGACATCCGCATGAAGGTCTGTCTCGGAAGTCACGATTAAAAGGTCAGTCATACTATTTTAGATTTTAGATTTTAGATTGGAAATGACGGATTATGTATTGGTTTCGAGCTTGTGTGCAGTTGCATTTTTTTTGGAAACTGGTATCACAACCAAACCAATTGAAATAATGTTGACAGTGAAAGACCTGTAATGTAAAAATTAATACAGGTCTTTCAAGAAAAGAAAAAGCGATCGAAAGAGTTTGTTGGCTACAATAATTTTTAGTCGTCCTCTTTCTGATCAGCGTCACTAGGATTCAACCAATGTGGAGTAGAGGCATTGCGAGTAGACCAAGAGCCGCTCATGGAGGTGATGTTAGAGGTCTGCGTACTCGGATCGTAGCTAGATTGCTCTTGGGGGATGCTGTACTTGGGCGAGATGCTCAGGTGCATCATCAAAGGATTTGCTTTTTTGTCGAGAGCGAGTTGGGTAGTTGTCATAAGTTAGTTTTTTTGAGCGATGGTTTTACATTCACAATGCTACAGTTTGCCAATTAATTTGTATAGTCGAAAAAGGTCGGATAAAGTCGTATAATATAAAAAGTTTTGATACAGCTTTAATCGTTTTTGTATTTAAGGCGAAAATAGTCGGATCTAGACGGTTTTAGTTCGATCGCTCGGATATTGTGAGGAGGCGTGGGTGAACGTTAAGGAAGCACTGGCTTTTGCGGATGAAGTGGTCTTTGCGAAAACTGGCAAGCATTTAGATGATATGCAAGTTGGCGTGATTGAGGGCGTTTTGAAGCGGCAAAAGTATGGGGATATTGCCCAAGCGCTGAACTGTACGGAGGGTTATGCTAAAGATGTGGGCTACGAGCTATGGGAGTTGTTCTCGGATGCTTTTGGAGAAGAGGTTAATAAATTAAATTTGCGATCGGCACTGATTCGGAAGTCAAGGATTAGCAACGTTACTGGTGGCGTCATTACTGGCCATCATGTTACTCATAATCATGTAATCGGATCGGTGAATATCTGCACATCACAGGAAGAGTCGCCTGAGTTTTTGCGGGGAAAGCAGCGGGCTAAAATGGAGGCTATCCAACGCTTGCAAGCAATAGGATTGAGCGACGAGCAGATCGCGCAATGCTTGGATATGACGCTAGAAGAGATTCGACAAGTAGATTTGACAGAATAGAAGATAGAGCAAGCGCTAATGGCTGATGGACTTCATTATTGATCGGCTCAAGCTTGGATAGAGCATCCGATATCCAGTTTTGGTAACTCGCCCAATCCATTTTCCCAATGGGTTAAAATAATACTTAATTCATTTTAAAATAGATTGACCGTGAGATTCATTAACCCCAAAATCGAGTCTGCTTTCAAAAGAATTTTCTGCTCCAGCGAAAGCAAACCAATTTTAATCAGCTTTCTCAATGCCATGATTTATGATGGCAATCCCACCATCGCCGACTTAGAAATTATCGACCCGTATTTAGCATCGAGAGTTCCGTATCTCAAAGACTCTTACCTGGATGTCAAAGCCAGGCTTGCAGGAGGCGCAACTGTAATTATCGAAATGCAAGTTTTAAATGTAGCATCTTTTGCGAAACGGGTGGTTTACAATGCTGCAAAAACTTACTCTACTCAACTGATTCGCGGTCAAGGTTACTTTAAGTTAAAACCTGTAATTGCTTTGACAATTACAGATTTTGAAATGTTTGACAATGACAAAGAAGTAATTTCTCACTTTGTGTTCAAGGAGAAAAAGCGTTTATTTGATTATGTCGATCCAGAGATTGAACTGATATTTATCGAATTGCCAAAATTTAATAAACAATTGGATGAGTTAGAAACTTTGACTGACAAGTGGATTTATTTTATGAAAAATGCTCCCAGCTTGGAAATAGTGCCGTCAACAATGGAAACAGTATCGGAAATACAGCAAGCCTTTGCAATTGCCAATGAAACTAATTTGAATCCAGAGGAGTTGGCAGATTTAGAAGAACGTGAAATGTTTATTCTGGATCAGCAGGGTGTCTTGCTCAAGGGAATTGAAAAAGGAATCGCACAAGGCAGAGAACAAGGCATCGCAGAAGGCAGAGAAGAAGGAGTCGCGCTAGGAATGAGAGAAAAGGCTCTAGAAATTGCTAGGCAACTTCTCAATGTCCTTGACAATCAAACCATTAGTCAAACTACTGGTTTGAGCGTTGAAGATATCCAAAATTTGCGGGAGGAATGAAAGGAAGGGAAAATGTGCGATCGCACAATTAGTGTACCTTTTCTCGTTACCAGGCTTAGCCTGGTAGCGCAGGTTTTTGACGCTCTGGCTCTTTGATTGAGAATTACGCTAAATATTAACTCTCATCCACCTAATGCTTAAGGATGAGTCTGCCCTCTCTCTAAAGGAAGATTCCATTAAACGAGTAAATTCCGTATGATGCTGTAAAAGTCAGTCAGAGGGGAAAGCTATCTCCGACTCTAGCTCCGAATAACTGACCAATCTTACAATATAAAAAAATACATCTCATGACACCCGTCACTCCCAATCAAACTTCCTCTCAATACGAAGTTAGCGAACCCGAAGAAAAAATTGAGTCTCTGGTAGAAGAAGTTAAGCCAGAAAGTGAACTCGATTTAGAATTTCTCTACACCAGAGACATTGAATTCCGACAAGAAACAATTTATTTCATTGTAGTCGATCGCTTTTACGACGGCGACCCCACAAATAACGAAGGCCCCAACCCAGAACTTTACGATCCTGAAGGGAAAGATTGGGGCAAATATTGGGGCGGCGACTTGCAGGGAGTTATCGACAAACTCGATTACTTAAAAGATATGGGAGTTAGCGCAGTTTGGCTGACTCCACTGTTCGAGCAAGTTGAAGCATTATTTGTCGAACAAGCTGCAATTCACGGCTACTGGACTAAAGATTTCAAGCGACTAAATCCCCGCTTCATTGCCACAGGCGACAATCCTTCTATCAACCAAACACAAGAAACTAAAGATACCGTATTTGACAAATTAGTACACGAGTTGCACCAGCGAAACATGAAACTCGTACTTGATATTGTCTGCAATCACAGCAACCCAGATTTTAGTGGCAAAAAAGGGGAACTCTACGATGACGGCGTAAAAATAGCTGACTTTAACGACGATGAAGATGACTGGTATCACCACTATGGCGAAGTCACAAACTGGGAAGATGAATGGCAAGTTCAAAACTGCGAACTGTCGGGTTTAGCAACTTTCAACGAAAACAATATTGCCTACCGGAATTACATTAAGTCAGCAATTAAACAATGGCTGGACAGAGGTGTTGATGCTTTGCGGGTTGATACAGTCAAGCATATGCCTATTTGGTTTTGGCAGGAATTTAATGCTGACATTTTAACACACAGACCTGATGTTTTCATTTTTGGCGAATGGATTTACAGCGACCCTAGAAACGATCGTTCTGTGGAATTTGCCAACGAGTCGGGGATGACTATTTTAGATTTTGGTCTGTGCGTGGCAATTCGAGACGTATTGGGAAAGGGTGCGGGCGCGGGATTTAAGTTAGTCCAAGATGTTCTGAATTTGGATCACCGCTACTACGGGGCGACGGAGTTGATTACTTTTATTGACAACCACGATATGCCGAGGTTTCAGTCGTTGAATCCCGCTCCAGAAATGCTGCTGTTGGCGATAGGTTTAATTATGACGACTCGCGGCATTCCCTGCATTTATTACGGCACCGAACAGTACCTGCACGATGATACAGATGGGGGAAATGACCCCTACAACCGCCCGATGATGGAAAAGTGGGATACTGATTCGCCGATTTACCGAGCTGTGCGATTGCTGTCGGGATTGCGGCGGCTGAATCCAGCTATTTCGATGGGGAGTCAGTGGCAAAAATATCTAACTCCTGATGTTTATTGTTACGTGCGCCGCTATCGCGATTCCGTGGTGTTTGTAGCGATGAATCGTGGCAGTTCTGTTACAACAATTAAAGAGGTGGATACTGAGCTGCCTGATGGAGAGCATACCGAGGTTTTATCGCGCCGTAAGTTTGAAGTTAAAGATGGGATGCTGTACAACTTAGAGTTGGGTTCGCAGGAAGTAATGATTTTTAGCCGCGTCGGAGAGCGAGTTAAGGCGAAAACTATTGTGCGGGCGCAGCTTAACAGCGTTAGAACTCAGCCTGGGGAAAGAATTGTGGTGATTGGAGATTGTCCTGAATTGGGGAATTGGGATATTAGTAAGGGCTACCCGTTGGAGTATATCAATACTAATACTTGGTTTGGGGAAATTCCTTTTAATGAAAGTGCGGGGAAGTTGATTTCTTATAAGTATGCGCTGCTACGGGAAGGACTGTCGCCGCTGCGAGAAAATCTGGTTTGTCGCCGCTGGGTGTTAGTTTCGGAAGGGACTGTGAAATGGCGGGATAAGTGGGCGAGTGGACGGGAGTCTTAATAGTTTTGATTTGTGAGTTTTGAGTGAGATAGTTTTAGGCAATGAAACCGGGTTTGATGAACGAAAATGCTTCCTTAAGGCTTTCGATTATCTTTTTAAAACCCGGTTTATTTAGTAGGTACGTAACTGCTGTGAGATTTAATTGGTAACTGCAACTCATCCCAATTTACTATGAAGTTGCACTTAATATAGCTTCAAGGATATAGTCCCAACCACAGAGAGATAAAACTTCTTCATTCGTGAGAGATTTGATAATTGTATTTACCTGTTCTTTGAGTTTATCTAAACTCGAATAATTTTCTCACTTGAGGTCTTTTTTTGTATGTTCCCACGTATCCCCTCAATAATCCGTGGGTAGCCAATCAAGAGAAATGCTATGACCACAACCGCTTGCTCCCGGTCATCATCA
>NZ_JAUBTR010000076.1:0-31560 GCF_036705045.1 Microcoleus sp. BR0-C5 | reverse complement strand
ACGTTCTGAAACTTTACCCAAATGGGATATCAAGATTATCCCCATTTAATAGGTACTTTATTTTTCCGCAAGTCCCTTATACCTCTTTCTTCGCGCTCTTTGCGCCTTCGCGGTTCGTTAAAAAAAAAACTTAAAAAAAGCCGAGAGACCCAGATAGCTGAGTCTCTGCACGATCGAAGTTATTCAAATAATCAGCTTCAAACCTTCTTCGGCGCAAAAGGAGAACTCGATTCAAACGAACTGAAACCGCCGGCAAAATCCTCACCGTAAGCTTCTTCCCCGTGCAAGTCAATATCCAAACCTTTGTCTTCAGCAGATGATGGCACTCGCAATTCCATAAACTGTTCCAAAATTTTCAGGATCACAAAAGTGCCGACACCCGCAAACACGTAAGTAGCTAGAACGCCTACAAACTGGGTGACGATTAGCCCCGGATTCCCGGCAAACAGCCCGTCATTTCCGGCAGCGTTAACCGCTTTAGTCGCAAACACGCCAGTCAGAATCGCGCCTATAGTTCCACCGACGCCGTGAATCGGGAAGGTATCCAAAGAGTCATCAAATCCCAGCTTAGCCCGCCAACTAACGGCAAAGAAGCAGCAAACCGAAGTAATCGATCCGATCAAAAGCGCTCCCACTGGAAACACGAATCCAGCCGCAGGTGTGATGCCCACCAATCCCGCGAGGAAACCGCTAGCAATTCCCACTGCTGTCGGTTTGCCTCTGAGAACCCATTCCACAATTGTCCAAGTTAAACCGCCGGCTGCTGCAGAAATCATCGTGGTGACAAAAGCCACTGTTGCTAAAGAACCAGCTCCCAAAGCGCTACCGCCGTTGAAGCCAAACCAGCCGAACCACAGCATCCCAATTCCCAGCAAGACGTAGGGTACGTTGTGAGGGGTGTGGGGCTTGTTCAAGTGGTCTTTGCGGGGCCCAATCATCCAAGCTGCGACAACCGCAGAAACACCGGAACTAATGTGTACGACTGTGCCGCCGGCAAAGTCCAAAGATCCGATCGCCTGCAGCCAGCCTCTACCCCAAACCCAGTGGGCTAAAGGAGAGTAGATGAAGGTAGACCACAGCAGCACGAACCAGAAATAGGTTTTAAATGTTACCCGTTCGACGATCGCCCCGGAAATCAAGGCGGGAGTGATGATGGCGAACATCATCTGGTAAACCATGAAAACTTGGTGGGGTATGGTCGGTGCGTAGCCGATCGGATCTGGTGTGTCCGCCGTCACCTTGTTCAAGAACATCCAGTCGAAGCCACCGATGAAGCTTTCGAGTCCTTGACCAAACCCTTTAGCATCGAGGTTGCTGGCCGTGACATCAAAGGCTAAACTGTAGCCCCACAGCGTCCAGGTGACGCCGATCACTCCCATCATGACTAAGCTCATCATCATGGTGTTGAGGACGTTGCGCGATCGCACCAGTCCCCCGTAGAAAAACGCCAGCCCCGGTGTCATCAGCAATACCAGTGCTGAGGAAACCAACATCCAGGCCGTATCGCCGCTGTCGATCGGATTCGGCGCCACCGCAGCAGCGGCACCAGCATCTTGAGCTAAGGCATTGTCCATCAGCGGCCCGCTTAACAGCCACAGCGCCATGATGCCGATCGTTAAACTTTTTTTGATCACGTTAGTTGTACCTTTTCATACTCAGCAATTTTCAGGGAAGACCCAGCCGATTTTAGATGCGAGGATTTTAGATGCAATAGTTATTTGGTTTTAAGTCCGTGTTTTAGCGGAACAAATCTTCAATAGATAATTCCCCAATCCTCAACCTCCCGACTTCGTATAGCCGGACTCATCTAAATTCGTCAACTATCAATCCAATGGTCTGTGCCTTTTGGATTCCACCATTTGTACAAACAGTTATTCTGTATCACCCTATACTAAATAGCTAACTATCATATTTCTTAATCTATCAGTCGATACTTGACATAGCCAGTGACAATAGAGTAATCGGGGAGGGGGTGTTGAGGAGATGGCAAGAGTTTTGAGTTGGGGAGAGTGGAAGGAGAGTGGGAGAGTTAGGGAGAATGTTACTTTATCCTTTATCTTTCTAACCAATGACTAATAACTAATGACTCATGACTCATTTTTCAACTGCATCTGGTCGAACAGTTGCAGGGCCGATCGCCAAACTAGATAACCTTGATCGTTAAGGTGCAAGCCGTCTGTGCTGAGTTCAGTTGGCAAATTGCCGTCAGCATCTGCAAACAGCGGGTACAAATCCAGATACAAAACATTTTCAGAACTAGCAATTTCTTTCAGCCGCCGATTTATTGCCCGAATCCGACTGTTAGGAATTGCCAACAGCCGATCGCGATTTTCCCAAGTAGCTTGTTCCCCGCTGTGCGGCAAAATGGACTGCACGACTACTTGTGCTTTGGGGTGTGCCCACCGCAAATCGCGAATAATCTGCCGCTGGTTGTCCAAAATCCCTTCGTCGGTGGTTCCCCGCAACAAATCGTTAATCCCGATCATCACAAACACCGTATCCGGGGCAGTTCGATCAAACAACTGTAACCGCTTCAGCAAACCCACGGAAGTCTCCCCCGAAATCCCTTGATTCAGCCAAATTCGATCGACTGGTAACAGCTTGGTCGGAAACCACATACTTAGAGAATCCCCAGCCAAAACACTCAGTCTTGATGGTCGATTCGCCGCTGCCGCCTCAGCTTCGCGACCCAACTGCGTCACCCACTGCTGGTAAGTCCATTTATGTCGCGGCCCGGGAACGGGCACGTCTAGCACTGCCTTTGCAGAGATCGCCGGTTGGCCAATTTGTTCCTGGGCCGCTTCTGCCGTCACAGCAGCACTTGCCGGGAAGCTTTCTGTCAAGTTGTTTCCCCGCAGCAGTAGTTGAGCTACTGTAAGTATCAGTACCCCGTTCGTCACCAAAGATAGCAAAGCCCAAACCGGAACAGTTTTCGATCGGCTAACTTCCATCCCTAAGAGGGATTTATGAGTTCTACTTCTGCTACCTCCTCCAAACTTCTCCATAAACTCAAGCTATTTGCAGGCGTCACACCGAATAATTTGCACTCATTGCTGCATCAAATTTAACCGCTCAATTAAAGCCTCAATTCTTGTAATAATCAAGCACTGTGCTGTGTTGGGCGCGACGGCGATGCAGAACTTTGCTTTTTCGCACTACTTTACCATAAAAAATCTGCCTACCAAACTTTCTTGCACATAAATCTGATTTGTCCAACCCGCATGCCCGGAAAAAAATATATCTAAAACTTACCGAAATTACCCATTTCTGATGCTAAAATCCAAAAATGAAAAAATTAACTATAACTGAAGCAGCCAAACTTAAAGGTGTGAGCGCTTCCACCTTGCGTCGGTGGGAAGCCGAAGGCAAGCTAATACCCGAACGCACCGCTAATGGTCACAGGCGCTATGACGTAGCTCATCTTCTCGGCTTAAAACCCAACGGCGCTTTAACCATTGCTTACGCTCGGGTTAGCAGTCACAACCAAAAAGATGATTTAGACAGACAAAAACAAGTTTTGGAATTGTTTTGTGCATCTCAGGGGTGGCAATTCCAAATCATTGAGGATGTAGGTTCTGGGGTTAATTACAGTAAGCGGGGTTTACAACATCTAATTCGGGCGATCGCAGACAATCAAGTAGAAAGGTTGGTATTAACTCACAAAGACAGACTGCTGAGATTTGGTTCGGAACTAATTTTTAATTTGTGCGAACACTTTGGGACAGAGGTAGTGATTATAAATCAAACCGAAAATACTAGCTGTGACGACGATTTAGCTAAAGATATACGAGAAATAATCACTGTTGTCTCTGCCCGCCTTGATGGCAGCAGGAATCCCAAAAACAAGCGCGTCGTTGAAGAACTTAAAGCAATTGCCGATAAACTCTAATCAATACACCAGCTTGCCAAGTTCGTTAGTTACAGATTCTAAATTACCCATTACCAATTATCGGCGCACATCTCATGCAATCGAAAACTAAAAATAAAAATATGCCCGCGTTTGTATCGAAGATTAAAACGCGAGCACAACGATAGACAGCCATAAGTTGGCGGGTATTTCAGATTGTGGTTTTTCTGAATAAAAGCGTGAATTAGCGGATACATAGCTAATGTAGGACACGAAAGCTGAATTGGTCGCTCTCTTCGCACGCTCTACAGTTTGGTAGTCTTGCCTGCAGAACCCCCACCATAACCGCCGTAGCTGCTCTCACTTCTATTGTCCAAGCTCGTTTCCTTCACAAACCCGGTATAAGCTTCCATCCCGTGTTCGCCGATATCCAAACCTTCAGCCTCCTCTAAAGCAGAAACGCGGATACCCAGCAAAGCTTTGAGTGCCATCCAAAAAATCGTACTCAGCAGCACGGTCATCCCGCCTACAGAGATAATGCCGACCAACTGCGCCCAGAGTTGACCGAAACCTCCGCCCACAAGCAATCCGGCTGCCGGGCCTGCGGTATAAAGTCCAGTGGTAGGCCCGTCCGCAAACAAGCCAACTGCCAGAGTTCCCCAGATCCCGCAGACTAAGTGAACTGAAGTTGCGCCTACAGGGTCGTCAATTTTCAAGTTGTCGAAGAAAGTTACTGCGAAAACTACCAGGATACCGGCGATCGTGCCGATAATGGCAGAGTTGGGCACGTTGATCCAAGCGCAGCTCGCTGTTACGCCCACTAAGCCGGCGAGGATACCGTTGATAATCATCGAAAGGTCGGGTTTGCCCAGGTACAGCCAAGCAGTAATGGTTGCAGCAACTCCCCCGAAGGCACCGGCAGTGTTGGTGGTGATCGCAATGTGGGCGATCGCATTTGGATCGAGTGCCATTGTCGAACCGGGATTAAACCCGAACCAACCCAACCACAGAATCAAACAGCCCAGGGTGGCAATGCTCATATTGTGTCCCGGCATCGCCACAGTATCGCCGTCGCGGTACTTGCCGATCCGCGGCCCCAAAAATGCCGCTCCCATCAAAGCAGCCCAACCGCCTACCGAGTGAATCACTGTCGAACCGGCAAAATCGTAGAAGCCTGCGTCTGCCAGCCAGCCGCCGCCCCAAATCCAGTGTCCGGTAATCGGGTAAGCAATTCCTACTAGCAGCAAGCTGAAAATTAAGAATTCAAGGAATTTAATTCGCTCTGCAACGGCTCCAGAAACGATCGTCGCAGCAGTTCCCGCAAAAACTAATTGGAAAAAGAATTTAGCGTTGAGGGGGACTCCCGTCCAGTTAAGCGACTCGAAAATGCCTTGATAAGCGTCTCCTGTGGCGGGGCTGTTGTCAGCTACGTTCCACAGGAAAAATCCGCTGCTGCCGATAAAATTGTTGCCATTGCTGAACATTAAGCCAAAGCCGATCGCCCAATATGCGATCGTAGCAAGCGCAAAAACAATCAAGTTTTTGGACAACACGTTAACCGCATTTTTCTGACGGCAAAAACCGGTTTCCAACATACCGAAACCGGCGTTCATAAAGAACACGAGCATCCCCGCCACCATGACCCACATCGTATCCAGCCCCACCTTAAGGCTTGCTAATTGTTCCTCGGTGGTTGGCGCGGGAGCTGTTTGGGCTACCGCCGCATATCCCCACACCAAGACAATGATTGCTGCTATTGGTATGCAGGCTTGCCAACTTGGAGTGAGGCGGGCGATCGCCCGTGGTAACTTCTTCAACCTGTTGACTTTGGTAAAAAAGTTCGCGGATGGCAATTTTAAAGACTCCCGCCTGACGGGTTTTGACTTTTTCTTTCCGACAGTCATTTTAATCACTTTTACCCTCTTTACGGCTACTAAGCTCAGCAATATTCGGAAAACTTTCCAATCTTACTACAAAAGTTTATTGGATTATTTGTTG
The DNA here is from genome assembly GCF_036705045.1 of Microcoleus sp. BR0-C5. Classification (NCBI taxonomy): domain Bacteria; kingdom Bacillati; phylum Cyanobacteriota; class Cyanophyceae; order Oscillatoriales; family Microcoleaceae; genus Microcoleus; species Microcoleus sp. BR0-C5. The sequence goes on along the minus strand of NZ_JAUBTR010000076.1, from coordinate 25,715 downwards.
AGATTGAGATAGTTATGATAGCCTAGCTCTTCTAGTTGATTTTGTTTTTTCAGTACAGATTCGGACAAAGTTTTGCGGTAATGCAAAACTCGCTCTAGCAATTCTGGCTGATGAGCTGCCAGTATCTGAACTGCCAGCAAGCCAGCATTCTTAGCGTTGCCGATCCCCACTGTTGCTACGGGTATCCCGGCTGGCATTTGCACGATCGAGTACAGCGAATCTACCCCTTGCAGGTGGCGGCTTGGTACAGGCACGCCAATTACGGGCAAGGGCGTTAAAGATGCTACCATACCGGGGAGGTGCGCCGCTCCCCCGGCACCTGCGATAATGACTTTCAAGCCTCGTTGGTGAGCGGTTTGGGCGTATTCCACCATGCGCTCAGGGGTGCGGTGCGCCGAGACGATCGCCACGGAGCAAGCAACACTGAATTCTTCGCAAACTGCGATCGCATCTTTCATGGTTGGCAAATCCGAATCGCTACCCATGATAATTCCAACTGTCGCTTGATTCATAAAATTTTCAGATTTGAGATTTCAGATAAATGCTAATTTTAAATGATTGCGTTAACTCAAATTTAGATATTTTGTACCAAAACTGACCCTTCAAAGCAATTTTGCCACAATCCCCCGTCTGAGAAGCCCTGGAGCCAGCAAAAAGCAAAAAGCTGCCCCTCCTCATCGCCAGCCACCGGATTTAGCCGTAGCGAATATTAAATCTAAAATCTAAAATCTAAAATCTAAAATCGGATGACTGAAGCCACAACCCCAACTGCCGCCCCCACAGATATTCTCAATGTTCGCCTCCCCGGTTGCAAGGATTTGCAGATGCTTGCTGTTGACGAAACGGGAATAATTCAAGAAGTTTTGCCGATGGACGCCGTATTTAAACGGATTTGTCCTCCCCATTTGCACGTGCTTGATGTAGCAGGCGATTGGCTTTCTCTGGGCGGTGTTGACTTGCAGATTAACGGCGCCCTGGGTTTTGCTTTTCCCGATTTAGAAAACGAGCATATTGAAATTTTGCCGAAAATTTGTCAATTTTTGTGGAATCAGGGAGTGGATGCTTTTTTGCCGACTTTGGTGACAACTTCGGTGGATAAGTTTAGGCGATCGCTCTCGACTATAGCTGATTATATCCGCACTGTACAAACCGCCGATCGGGCAACAATTAAACCCAAAACAGCAGAAATTCTTGGCGTTCATCTCGAAGGCCCTTTTCTCAACCCCCAGAAACGAGGAGCTCACCCAGTTGAGTTTTTATTACCCCTAACTATAGAAAATGTCAAGCAAGTTTTAGGAGATTGTGCCGATATTGTCAAAATAATTACTTTAGCGCCGGAGTTAGACAGCACTGGCGAAGTCATTTCCTATTTGCAAAGTTTGGGAATTTCCGTCAGTCTCGGACACTCCCAAGCGACGGCAGAGCAAGCCCAACAAGCATTTGAGCGGGGAGCTTCAATGGTAACTCACGCTTTTAATGCGATGCCGAGTTTGCACCACAGAGAACCGGGTTTGTTGGGAGCGGCGATTGTTTATCCGGGCGTAAAATGCGGTTTAATTGCTGACGGGAAGCACGTTTCTCCGACAATGATGGATTTTTTTCTACGCGCTGGTAGGTATCAAAAAGGCGTTTTTTTAGTAAGCGATGCTTTGGCTCCTTTGGGTTTGCCTGACGGGGTTTATCCTTGGGATTCCCGACAAATTGAAGTCAGAAAAGGTACAGCTTGGGTAAGATTAGATTACCACTCGCCCCTGGAATCTGCTACTTTGGCAGGTACAACTCTGCCGCTGTTGGCGGGAGTTCAGAATTTGGTGGAGTGGGGGATTTGCGATGCCGAAAGTGCGATCGCCCTGGCAACTGAATCTCCGAGAAGGGCGATCGGACTTTCGGGAATTATCGGCAATTCGGCAACTCAATTATTGCGCTGGCATTTAAATGAACCGACAAAAGAATTGGCTTGGCATCGGTTGTTTTAAGTGGTTCCATTTAGTTTCCATGCCATTAGTTTCTCGCGCAGTAGAGATCGTAGTGAGGAGGAAGATTCCCTATGCTAAGCGCTGCTAACAGCAATTCGGTGTTCTCGGCAAGTTCGATCGTAAATATTATTTAATTCCACAGCCAAGCAAATCTCGCCCCGCAGCCACAGCGGTAAAACAGGGAGCTCGCAGCCCACAGCCAGTTTTTCCTGCCAAATATCGAGGCATTGGTTGCCGGATCGCTCGATCGCTCGATAAGCTGTAGCATAGAGTTCAGCGTCGAAGGGCGAAGCGCTTCCTCCCGCCAGACGGGCTAACAATTCATTATGAAGATTTGCCTTCCTTCCCGTCACAACATCAACTATTACCAACCCAATTCCCTGGCGCAAATACGTCTCGCACTTAGAAACAAAAGCACCGCGATGAGTAGAACGATCTTTGTTGGCCGGACTTACTAATTCAATTGCACCGGCTAATACCGGGCCGGCTTCAGTGCTAAAAATACTGACTTGCACCGTTTCCGCCGCAGTTAGAAAAGGCACGCTTTGGGCTGGGGGTGACATCCAATTGTTTGGGAAATCTATTGGCAAACGAATTACCGTCTCTGGACAATCAAACTCCGGTAGAGGTTCCTCAAAAGCTGCTACATCAATTTCAATCCCAAACTGCACGTTGGGCTCGGCAAAGTAATTTGCGGGTAATTTGGCATTCAAATCGGATGCAATGTAAGTCGCCCAGGCGTTGTGAAAGGCGTGCCAGTGACGGCGAACCGACAGCGGCGGGCGGAAATGATCTTGTAGCACCATATTTTTTAAAGTTAGGGCTGATTAAAATTATCGACCGAATGTGCGATCGGCTGAACTCGGTTTTTATGGAATTAGTTTGTCAATTCGGGATTGTTCGAGTTGCGATCGCCCGTATAAGTAAATCTAACTCAATTTAATTGGGTGGGGAGTGTCAATCGATTTTAGATTTTAGATTTTAGATTTTAGATTTAAAATTGAAGAACTTAGCCCACTGATAAATCCGGGGGCCCCGGACTAAATTACTTTCGGTCAACAATAACTGTCACTGCAGCTTTATAATATTTAACCGTTGGCAATAACTCAGCAGCAGGCAGATCGATGAATTTGGTAGACGACAAGACTATAGTTAGACAGTATTTTAACTCGACGGGATTCGATCGCTGGCAGCGAATTTACGGCGAGGGCAAAGTCAATAAAGTGCAGCTAGACATCCGTACCGGGCACCAGCAAACAGTGGATACAGTGCTCGGCTGGCTAGAAGCTGACGGCAATTTACCGGGGCTTTCTGTCTGCGATGCGGGCTGCGGTGTGGGATCTCTGAGTATTCCTCTGGCTGAGGCTGGGGCGATTGTTTGCGCTAGCGATATCTCTGAAAAGATGGTAGCAGAAGCCTACGCTCGATCGACAGCAGTTCCCGGCAAGCTCTACAACATCTCCTTCGCCGCCCAAGATTTGGAAGCTTTAACGGGCAAATTTCACACTGTCATTTGTTTGGACGTGCTGATCCACTATCCTCAAGATAAGGCTGCGGAAATGATTGCTCACCTAAGTTCGATCGCCCAATCGCGACTAATTATCAGTTTTGCCCCCAAAACTTTAGCACTAACTGCCCTCAAAAAATTTGGGGAACTTTTCCCCGGCCCGAGCAAAACTACCCGGGCTTACCAGCACCGCGAAGCTGATATTATCAAAATCCTAGAAAACAATGGTTTTGTGATTAACAGAACAGCGATGACTAGCACTAGCTTTTACTATTCTCGCTTGCTGGAAGCTGTGCGGAAATAGGTTAAAAATCTCTGCAAATTCTGAGGTCAGTTTAGATCGTTTATTGGCGTAGTGGGGCGGGTTTATACAATTTGTTGGTGGGGTGGGGGCGGGTTTATATAATTTGTTGATGGGTGTCAAAAATTTTGGCGAACCAGCCCCTACATGGTAAAATTGGGGACAAATTTGTAGGGGCGGGTTCACCGCTCGATTTTGCCACCCACCAATAATTGCGATAAACCCGCCCCCACCCAACCGTTTAATATCGTTTCCGGTTGCATCGGAATGATTTAACCGCAGAGGGCGCAGAGAACGCAGAGGGAGAGAATACAGAGATGAATAATTCCGATGCTACCGGATTTGATATAATCTAATTAAATTTGTAGGGGCGGGTTCACCGCTCGATTTTGCCACCCACCAATAATTGCGATAAACCCGCCCCCACCCAACCATTTAATTCAATTAATCCTTAAATATTGAAACAAGCTTGAACTTTATTCACCAGTTTAGGCGTTTTCATTTGATTAAATATTTTAATAGCTTGCTGCCAGTGATTCTGAGCTATTTTTAATTCTCCCAAATCCCGGTAAGTCAGCCCGATGTAATAATGGCTAATACCTAATTCGTACTTAGCACCAATTTTAGTATAAAATTCAATAGCTTGGTTTTGATATTTCAAAGAAGCTGAAAAATTATTACTTTCTCGAAAAACGTCGCCCAAAATGTACCAGGCACGGGCGATGTCTGATGTAAAGTTACAATTTTGCGCGAGCGCCACAACTTGCTCTAAACTTTGCTTAGCTCGATCGTACTCGCCAATATGTTTTTGAGCTAAACCAGCCATATTCAAATCCCAGCAAGCTTGCCAAGGCGGAACGCTTTCTAAAGGGTGTTGCAAGTGTCTTGTAGTTTCTTTCAATGCTGCCTTTGCCTCACTCCCTTGTCCTAAATATGAATGTAGGAGAGCAACTTCGCAGTAACAACTATTTAGCCGAGATTGAATAGCCGGAGATACTGGAGATAAAGCTAGATTAAGTTTTGCCTGATAAATAGCTAATCCTAACTCGTATTCACCAGCAGCAATATAGCACAAACCCATATCACTGTATGAGTTGAATTCTGTCCATTTATCGCCTTCACGCTTAGCAGCAAATTGAGCTTGGCGGTGATATTCTAAAGCTACCTCAAAGCCATCCGCTAGCAAATAGGCGTGACAGTCGCCGATGCAGCGATACAGACTTGCTTCCCGGTTAGGGGAAACTCGATTTAACAGTTTTTCTGCTAATTCTAGAGTTTGGGTAATATATCCCCACGATAAAAAATATAGAAATAATTCTTCTGGTAAAATAGGTATGGCAGGGCGGCACAAAACATCCCAAGCTGAATCACAATCATCAATTTCTCGGAAATGATAGTAAGCTTCTAAAACTTGCAAACCTAACTGAGGCGATTGAATGTGTTCTACACTAGAAAACCAATGTTGTGCGATCGCCCTTTGGGTTTGTTCCCATTCGCTGCTATGCTGTAACTGATTCAAACCCGCCGCCCGAATCGCTGGGTGCATTCGGTATTTGCCCCGATGCAATTGTAGCAAGGAATAGTCACACAACTGCCGCGTTACTTTCAGTTGTTCTGATGGCGTCACATCCCACAGCAAAGCCTTGATACAAGTATCTGGCAACCATTCAATTTCTTGATACCGACAAGCTCCCAAACGGCATAGCAAGCGGTAAGCTTGATGAGAATGAGCGTTGAGGCGATTTAATTGATTGTTGATAAGAAACGAAAATGGCTCTACCTGCTGTAATTCCTGGCGGTTTTGCTGCCAAGCTTCGGCAATATCTCCGTCATAATTATTTTGAATATCGTTGTACAGAATCTCCATTGCGTAAGCATTGCCTTTGTAAACTCCGTGCATTTCTTGCAGAGCTTGTAAATCTTCAGAAGTTTTGGGATATTCAAAATATTGTTGCCATGCTTCTGGACTCAAGCCTCTTAAAATGTGAGTTTGAACGCCTCTGATGTCAGGTTCTTTTAATTTTTCTCTACTGGTAATCAGGGTGACTCCTTTGATTTTGGGATCGCTGAGTACCCGCAGCAATTCTACATAATTTCGGTATTCAGGTAGAAACATACCGTTGCGTAAAGCAGATTCTAGGTTATCTATGAAAATTGCGACTTTGATTTGACGCAGCTTTTTTTCTAGCAAGCTTAAACTAAGGCTAAAATCTCTGGGTGCATCTTCCTGAAAATCTTGTTGCAGCCAAGTCTGAACAAATGAATCGGCACTCCGCAAGTCTTCTGGAGTGTAGGCAATTTTCATATCTAAGATTTTTTCAAATTGGCAACTTGCTAAATATTGCAGTGCTAAGGTGGTTTTGCCGATGCCGCCTTCTCCTACTATTATCAAAATTTTGAAATTTTCTGATGTCCATTTTTGGAGTTTAGTAATATCTGAAGTTCGTTCTACCCAACGAGAATTTAATGGTTGTGTTTCTACAGGTTGCGCCGGGATTAATTCGGGCATAAATTGAAAAAATAATGACTGCAAATCTGACCAGCTAGAGCGCTTGTCGTCTCCTAAACCAAAGGCTTGATATGCTGTTGTCAAATGTTGACGTACAGTTGCTTCTGATTTAATTTCGAGAAGTTGGGCGATTTGTTTATTGGGTGTTCCGGTTAGTTTCTGTTTCAAAACTTGCTTGCATTTGTTGCCTAAATTATTGTAAATAGTGGTAAATTCTGCTTGATTCATGGGTAGTTTGCCTATGGGTACAAGTGCGATCGCGTGGCTATCTAGGGGGTGCGATCGCCTGGGATGTTTCAAAAAGTCCGATTTCCTAAGTGCGATCGCCTAGGGCAGCGAAATGTCAGAAGTTGGTGACTGCTGCCTGTGACTGCACAATTGTGAGTTTTGAATGTTTATTGATTTTACACTGAGTTACGGGTTAAAAGTTATTCAATAATTAAATTTTTGCAAACATCATTTTGGAGGTTAGAAGTATGGAGTTTCTGGCGGATGGAGATTGTGCGGATGCAACGCTGCTAATTGTTGGGCGATGCTGTGCGTCATCGTCTGCAACACTGGGAGCGATCGTGTAAATAATTGTTACAAAAGCTGGAAGTATGCGTAAAAACATAGGGCTATTTCCGAAATCTATGTAGAGGCTGAAATTTAGGGAGTAAAAAACTATGAGGTTGGTATCAGAGGATGCAGCAGGCGATCGGGCTGACAAAGCAGGCGACAGCAACAGCAAAGTTAAGTTAAATCAGAAGGTGGAACCAAATATGTCATCATCGCACAACGTTCAAAGACATACTGTTAAACAAGTTTTTGACCAGGTTGAGAAGATTCTGGAGGAAACTTGGCAAGAAACTGGGTTCGGAAAGGTAACAATTGAAAGTGAAAGGGAAAAGAACAATGTGATTCGGGTAATTGTCAAGGGTTCGACTTATTATAAGTTCTTTATTGACGATGCAGAAGTTAGTAAGTGGAGTTCGAGGAAGTAAATTCGAGCGAGCTATTTCGCAATCGGGCGAGCTGGCTTGGGTAATGAAATAGAGAGTCACCTAACAAAAACAGAATGTTCAGATACCCGACTTCTGTAAGCAGTGGGGTATCTAATAACGCGAGAGTTTTACGTTTAATTACGTTTAATTACGTTTAATTTATCCCTGTAGGATGTTGACAAATCCACTAAGATGGTGTAGTTTATCAATTTAAGGTGGCTCATGCAAAAGTGCATCTGCGCTGTACGGCTGAGTGGGCTGCCAGCGTTAAAGTTTGAATCAACTAAATAAACACAAAACCTAGTTCGAGACTGATGGTGAGTTCAGGGGTGGGCTGGGGAAGTGGTGATTTCGCATTTTGTGCGATCGCCTCTTCTCCGGCCTTTTGTATTTTGACCAACAATTAGTTTTTTTGAGGAGATTGGATTATGAAATGGCTAACAGATGATGAGTTTTTCGGTACTGAAGTGGGTACGGGTGTGGATTCGGTGGAGGATGGCACTTTGAGTATGGGAAGTGCGATCGCGCAGAATTCCCTCAGCAGTTTTGCGACAAGTCCAGATTTTCTGGCAAAGATGCAGGAAGCATTCGGCAACAGCTTTGATGTTGAGAAAGCAGTCAAGTTAGCTTCAGCTTGGGCCCAGGGAGATTTTAGCGAATTTCCAGCGATCGAGATTCGTTCCGCAGCAGAGATTAATGGTGCTTTGGGTGCGTTTGCGGCTGCGACAGGGAAGATTTATCTGTCGCGGGAATTCCTTGCCAAAAATGCGGGGAATGTTACGGCTGTTGCGGGTGTTTTGCTGGAAGAGTTTGGGCATTTTGTTGATTGGCAGATTAATCGTGTTGATGCCGCTGGGGATGAGGGGGAAATTTTTGCTGATGTTGTGCAAGGGAAGGTGTTGAGTCAGGGGGAATTGGCGGGGTTGAAGGGTGAGGATGATTCGGCGGTGGTTGTTTTGGATGGGGAATTGAGGGCGATCGAGCAGAAAATTCAGTCAGAGCTACTTGACTTTTCTGGTAATAATATTAGGCTTGGTCAAAATTTACCATTTAATGGCGAGTTCAGATACACTGATTTAAACCTTGAACTTAATAAGTCTGATGGCGTTAAAAACCCAGTATTTGGATTTAACTCGAATGTCAATGCATCTGTTGGCTTAGTTCCTTTTGTAAATTTGTTCAGCTTGGGCGATGCCAGTTTCAAATATCCAATCAATCTTAATGTAGAATTACCGAATAATGTTGGAAGCGGAGAAAAATTTGAAATTAAAACGACTAATTTTAACCCTGGGGAATTAAACCTTGAAGGTTTAGGATTCGAGTTATCCAGTGCAGGAATTGATCTTGAATATGCTCTAGGACCGATTAATCTCAAAGATGTTTACATCAAGAAGCCTACGGGTGGAAACCTTTTTAGTGGGGATTTAATCAATTACAGTGGTTTTCCTAAAACAACTACTAATCTAGTGAAGAAAAGCTTAGGAGACCTTAATGTTAGTTTAAGTTTTCCTCTCGTGAAAAATGTTTTAGATCTCAATGTGACACTTCCAAAAATAGAGGAGTTTAAACAAGAGAAAGAAAACTCTAGCACAGATTTATCTTTACCTGCGATTAAAGCTAAAGGTCTGACAAAAGATAGCTTCCTAACTTTATCAGGAGATATAGATGCAGCAATAGTTAAATATTTACCAGCAGCAAGGCCCTTAAAAGCTATTCTCGAAGGTATAGGTTCTGAATTAGGTGTAGAAGCATCAGGACTTGGGTTTTCAAAAGAATTTCCTGATGAGAAGGGAAGAGGATCGGCAGTTATCGGTTTTGACGTTCTCGACATAAAAGGTAATGTAGGGGTAGGTCTTCAGGAAGACTTAACATTTGAACCGAAGGATCTCTCGATTACACTGTCAGTAAATGGTGGTCAGGAACAGAAGAAATCCATTAAAAATTTGTTATCGGAACCATTTAGCTTGACTGCTCCATCTGAAGGGTGTGGAGTAATGGAAGTAAAAGCTAAATACGAGTTAATCGGCGAACTAAACACAAAGCTTTCTCCTACAATTCAAGGTTCTCTGAATACTCAGGGTATTGTGGTAAGTAAAAAATATACCTTTGGTCCGCTCCAAAAAGATGAACCATCACCATTAGGTCCATTAATTGGTCCTTTGAAGTTTCCTGAAGGAAGTATCGCCATACCAAAACCCATAGTTAGTAGCTATCCTAACGATAGCAATGCTTTTTTTAAAGTTGGTCCAATTGAAATTGATAAAGTAGGTAATAGTGTCAGGAATATAGTGGAAATTACCTACAAAATTCCTTACAACTTGCCTGTATCTGTCTCAGATGCAAGCGTAACTGAAGGGAATAGCGGCACTAAAGATATGGTGTTCCCAGTAACACTACGCGATGTGCCAAACGAGGCAGTAACGTTATCATATAGCTCACCTAAAGGTAGTGGCTCAGTCACAATTGCAGCAGGTCAAACCAGTGGCGAAATTAAAATTCCTGTTACTGGAGATGAAAAAGTAGAGCCAGATGAAACCTTCACGCTTACAGTCAAAGACCAAAATGGTAAACTATTTGCTGACTGTAAAGGCACAGACTCTTCTGAAGCCACAGGTACTATCATTGATGATGACGAAGGGAAACCTAACCCCCCCAAAAACGGAGGCAAAACCTTCAACGATCCCCGCATCGTCACGATCGACAAACAATATCACGACTTCCAAGCTGCCGGAGAATTTACCTTAATAGAATCAACAACTGGCGACCTAAAAATCCAAGTCCGACAACAACCTATTAACAACAACCCCCGCAGCAACGTCTCCGACAACACCGCCTTAGCAACAGTTTTGGGTGGAAAACGCATCGGAATTTACAAAGACCAAGGACTTTTAGTTGATGGTCAACCAACCCAAATTGCCAATGATGATGCACTTGCCATTGGAGAGGGTCGCATCTATCGTGAAGGCAGCAAATATACTGTTGTTTATCCCACTGGCGATCAATTAGTTGCAAGTGTAGGAAGTCGCGTCAATGTCGAGGTTTTCCTCACCGATGAACGCGAAGGCAAAGTCAAAGGACTACTCGGCAACTTCAACAAAAACCCCAAAGATGACCTATCAAAACGCGATGGAACTGTAATACCTGAACCAGTTTCCCAACAGCAACTTTACGGCGAATATGCTGATAGCTGGCGAGTCAGTCAAGCTGAATCCTTATTCGACTACAATCCTGGCGAAAATACCAACACCTTTACCCTGAAAAATTACCCCCGCCAGAAAGTTAAAATCGAAGACTTAACCCCCGCCGACGTTCAAAAGGCAGAAGAATTAATTGGCGATCGCATCAAAAATCCCACCACCCGCGAAGCTGCTATCATCGACCTCGTACTCACTGACTTCGATCCTGACATCCTTGAGGAAGCAATCAACGCACCAGATCCAGATAGCGTATTAGCGATCGCCCTTCCATTCACCGCCAACAGCGACTTAACCACCACCACCGTCAACACCGCAACAAAAATCGATGTCTTAGCCAACGATAGCACCGAAAAAGACCCCCTCTCCATCAAAGAATTCAACTCAAAATCAGTCGCAGGCGGCACTATTACCCTCGACAATAACAACACCCCCGACGATAAAACCGATGACCAACTCACATACACCCCACCGCCAAACTTCACAGGTAATGACAAATTTAACTACCTCCTAACAGACGGCAAACAAATACAAGCCGCCACCGTTACCGTCAACATTAATAACCTCAAACTCGCTAACCTCAACGGCGAAAATGGCTTCACCCTCAACGGCACAGAACCAGGTAATTTCTCAGGAGTTGCTGTCAGCAAAACCGGCGATATTAACGGCGATAAAATTGATGACATTGCCGTAGGAGCCTTTGGTGCCGACCCCAATAACATCAACGCCGCAGGCAAAAGTCAAGTCATCTTTGGCAATCAAAAATTTCCCGCCACCATCGATCTTTCTCAACTCAACGGTCAAAATGGTTTCACCCTCAATGGCACCGATGCCGAAGGTTTCAGCGGTGGCAATGTCAGCAGTGCCGGCGATATTAACGGCGACGGCATCAAAGACTTTATTATTGGTGCCTTCGGTGCAGCAGTTAACGGACAAAATAACGCAGGCAAAGCTTACATTGTTTTTGGCAGCAACAAAGGATTTCCTGCTAACTTCAACCTGTCAACTTTAAACGGCAATAACGGCTTTGCCATTACAGGAACAAATGCCTTTGACTATGCCGGCCTCTATTCTAGCGGAATTGGCGATATCAACGGCGATAACATTGACGATTTACTCGTCAGCGCACCGGGCCCCCTCGGTGGCACTCCCGGCAAAAGTTACGTCCTTTACGGCCGTTCAACTGGTTTCTCTCCCAGCTTAAATCTAGCAGAAATTAACGGCAATACCGGCTTTGTAATTAACGGTATCGACGGCAATTCTAGCGGCACTGCCAGCAGCGGCGACATCAACGGCGACGGCATCCCAGACCTCGTAATTGGTGCAGATGGCGGCACTACCAGCGGCGGCTTAAATGCAGGAAAAACCTACGTTATCTTCGGTCAAAAAGGAGCATTTTCCGGCAGCGTCAACGTCCCAGAATTAAATGGTACATCAGGATTTGTCATCGCCGGTCTCAGTCCAGAAGAGCGTTTTGGCATTGGTCTCAGCGCCACAGGAGATATCAACGGCGACGGCAATAAAGACCTAGTAATTGGCGCTCCCGGTGCTACTGTTGGCGACCAAATTAATGCCGGAAAAACCTATATAGTTTTTGGCAGCAAACAGGGATTTCCTGTCATCGTCAACCCCGCCGATCTCAATGGCAAAAATGGCTTTACAGTCTCCGGTTTCGATCCAGAAGGTGCATCAGGAGGTGCTGTCAGCTATGCCGGAGACATTAATAAAGATGGTTTTGACGATTTATTAATAGGAGCCTCCGGCGCAAACTCTGACGATAAAAACAATGCCGGCAAAACATTTGTTGTTTTTGGCAAAAAGGAATTTCCAGCTAATTTCAGCTTAGCAGCAGCCAACGGTAAGAATGCCTTAGTTTTAAATGGGGTAGAAACCGATGGTTTAGCTGGCACTGCTGTCAGCGGTGGGGGAGATATTAACGGCGACGGCATTGACGATATAATAGTTGGCGCACCTGGCAGTTTATTTAACGATTCTCCCGGCAAAAGTTATGCCATTTTTGGTAGCCGAGGTTTCGGTTTGGCTAACCCGAATAATGGTTTGCAAGGCACTGTACAAGATGACATTCTCAACGGTACAGATGGCGATGATACAATTTCCGGCCGCCAAGGAAATGATAAAATCTTTGGCAATTCAGGTCAAGATGTGTTATCAGGAAATCTCAACGATGACTACTTAGATGGTGAAAAAGGGCAAGATATCTTAATAGGTGGAGAGGGCAATGATAGCCTTTTTGGTGGACTTGGTAACGATGTGCTTAAAGGTGACAATGGTAACGATATTCTCACCGGAGTTGACATCAATGCTATTAACCCTGGAATTGAGGAAGTTGACACCTTAACTGGTGGAAGTGGTAGCGATATTTTCGTCTTGGGAGATGTCAATAACACTTACTACGATAACGGCGATAGTGACTACGCGCTAATTACTGATTTTAATGCCGGTGAAGATAGTATCCAATTGCACGGTAAAGCGGATGATTACTTGCTAGTTCCTTTCTCGCAAGCTAACCAAAGTGGTATGGCAATTTATCGCAAGGCGGCTCAAAATGAATTAATTAGTATTCTCCAAGGAGGTGCAAATTTGAGCTTAAGCGCTAATTATTTCAAATTTGTAGGGGCGGGTTAACCGATCAATTTTGCCACCCACAGATAATCTTTATAACCCGCCCTCACCCCACCAATAACCCCGATTGACTATCCCCGCTTAACCTTTAAATTGAATTAATTTTTGATTTCTGGGTTGGGTGGGGGCGGGTTTAGATAATTTGTTGATGGGTGTCAAATATCTAGGCGAACCCGCCCCTACAGGCCTGTACAATATTAGGATTAATTTTTAGGGGCGGGTTAACCGATCGATTATGCCACCCACAGATAATCTTGATAAACCCGCCCTTACCAATCAATAACCCGCTCGACAATCCCCACACAACCGTAAAATTAAATAAAATTCAATTATTATTAAATTATGTCATCACTAATCCTAATCCGCATTTTCATAGCAGCCGCAGCCGTATTCGGAGGTTTATCCGTTGCAGGCGGTGCTTTCGCCTCCCACGCTTTGAAAAATCAATTGAGCGATCGATCTTTAGCAATTTTTGAGACCGGCGCCCGCTATCAAATGTACCATGCCCTAGCTCTATTACTCGTCGGTTTACTCTTGAGCTACGCCCAAGAGTCTCAAACCTTTTTTGCAGTGGCTGGATGGGCTTTTATTGCCGGCACTATCATCTTTTCAGGCAGTTTGTACGCCCTGAGTTTGACTGACATCAAATGGCTGGGTGCAATTACCCCCCTGGGGGGAGTTGCTTTTATTGTCGGTTGGGGGTGTTTGGCTGTGGCTGCTTTTAGTTTTAAATAGGCAATTGGTAAATGTTGAGGCAATTGGCAATTACCTAATTGTCAAATACATCGCTGGAAAACATCTCAGTCAAAGTACGCAAGTAAGGTACAAATACCGTTAAATCTTCAGCAGGAAGCCGCTCGCATATTTCCCAAAACAAAATCAGCAGCATATCCTGCACTAACTCCCAACTTACATGAAGTTTCGGGTACAACATCACGCAAATTGGAAACAATTCTTGCTGTACCGGGTGAATGCTACCTTCCAAAACGCACCAGCACAAATAGCTTTGAAAAATTTCCACATCCCGGATACCAGAATTTTTTACCTCGCGATCGCTCAAATACCCGCTGCAGCAGCGGTATCCTTGATGCTGGGCACTGGCTCGATCGTACACTGCACTAGCAATCTGAGTCGTGTGCTGCAACAAATGCTGAACGGCTAATAGAGCTCTTGAATTCGGGGGCTGATTCGCCGCAGCCTCGTTAATCTCTCCGTAGGGAATGTGCAGGTAGTCGTCTACAATTCTTAAGTAGGGTGCAAATTCCGATCGCTCTGACTCCGAAAGACATCCTAACAATATTTTGCTAGTGTATTGAAACTGCATTGTCACAAATCCCAGCACTAACGGATCTGTCTCTGAGTATTTTCGCCTCACTTTGATAATATCTTTTCCCACCAGCACTGACAAGCGGAAAACAGGTTCTCTATCCGCATAAGCCTCTATTGCTTTCCGATATAATGTGCGAGAATCGGCGGCAATTTCTAAAGAATTAATTAAACTTGGATCGATCCCGTGTCGCTCTATTTGTTTCCCTAAAAGAGCTTCTACCCTACTCCAAGCTATCTCGCTGGCTAATTTCAGGGTATCTGTCAATTTGTCAACTATTGGGGCCCTATTTCCCTCAAAATTAGTTAAATCGAGGCTTGGGAGAATTTGGCGTGGCGCTTGGTTCTCTCGTGCCGCAACTGTACTGTAATATTTTTTTGCCCAGCTAACTGCGAAGGAAGAAACGCTGACACCTTGAGCTTTTGGGAGTTGGTCAGTGTCGGGTTCGGTAATACCTTGGGACGCCTGACTTGTGCCCTGTTGAATTTGGTCGGCTGCTGGTAAAGACTTTGAAGATATTTGTGAAATACCCGTCATGATAAACCTCGTTTTTTTATAAAGTCGCACTCGATCGATTCCCCTAATTTTTAAAGTTGTTAACTACAATTTTCTGCATTTGTACGCTGACAGTCATCAGCCATTACGCTTAAAGCTATAAGCCATTTGGCTCGACTGCCTGCATCTTTTATAAGTTGCACGTTAATAACGTTATTTATTGTGCGATCGATCACCATCACCCTGTGATCGCGATCCTAAGTGATTTTTTTGACCTATAAAGAGGGCTGCAAATAAATTTAATTTGTCTTAAAATCGAATAATTAAAGTCAAGTCTGCCTCAAAAAAACTGCTGTTTGAAATACTTGATGTTGGTTTTGGAGCGCTTTGGTCGATCGCCCTAATTTCTTAAAGAAGCTAGGCTACGGCACGATCTAGCGATGACTTTGGTTAATTGATTTATATAGCTAAATTAGAAATGTATTGTGAGTCTGGCGAGTGTTAGTAAACCCTAACAAATTTAATAATCGGCTTTTCTAAATAAAAAATTAAATTTGAGATTAAGATGAGATTTATCAATAGTCCGGACAGTTTTCAATCACTAACGGCAGAATGAGGGTTTGGGCCTTCTCAGTGAGGTCAAATGCTAACGGTAGAATGAGGGTTTGGGCCTCGGTTTCAAAAACTGTCCGGAGTATTGATTTATGTGCATTTCGTTAATGCCATTGCCAGGGCCGTTTTTTGCGCTCAGTTTTTTAGCTTCCCCGTGAAGCGAAGCTATCCCGTAGGGAATCGCCCGCAATTGATCGTCGTCCATTTGATCGATCACCTACCCTTCAAAACCAGAATTAGCGAGTGACTCGCCCGGTAGCGGGCACATTTTGCCAAATCCGGCGGGATCGAGTCCTCTGCCGGAGGCGAAAGCCTGTCCCTACAACGATAGGATTAGGCTTATTAGGCCCCACGGGCGATCGATCCTCACAAACAGCACGGCCAGTACGTCTTTAAGGCTATGGCTTCGGGTAGGATTAGTAGGACGAGAGGAAGTGGATAAAATGAGCGCTAGCAGCAATTCAACAGAAATTAAGTTCGGAACCGATGGGTGGCGGGGACTGATTGCCCATGACTTTACTTTTGCCAACGTGCGAAAAGTCACCCGGGCGATCGCCAGTTACCTAGAAACCGCTTACACCAAAGACCGCCCAGTTCTAGTCTCCTACGATACCCGCTTTCTGGCAGACGAGTTCGCCCGCACCTCGGCGGAAGTATTGGCAGATTTGGGATGGACTGTGAAAGTGGTCGATCGAGATTGCCCCACACCAGTCATCGCCTACAGCGCCAAGCATCTCAACTCCGCAGGTGCCCTGATGTTCACGGCTTCGCACAATCCCGCACCTTACTGCGGCATCAAATACATCCCCGACTACGCGGGCCCGGCTACCCCGGAAATTACTGATACAATTGTGGCAAATATTGCTGGTGCTTCTGATGCCCCAGCCAAAGGCAGCCACAACGATAAAATCTCCAGTTTTGACCCGAAACCCGAATATCTGAAGTTTCTTTATACTTTGATCGATGTGGAGCGGATTCGCTCTGCTAAGTTGAAGGTGAAGTACGACGCTCTCTACTCGACTTCTCGCGGCTATCTCGACGGCGTTTTGGAACACTGTGGCTGCGATGTCGAAAGTTTTCACACCTACCGCGACGTGCTCTTTGGTGGTGGAATGCCCGAACCCAAGGGGGAACAGTTAGTTGAGTTGGTGGAAGCTGTTAAGAAGGATTCGGCGGATTTGGGTTTAGCTACCGATGGCGACAGCGATCGCTTTGGTATTGTTGACGAGTTGGGAAATGTCTTGACTCCAAATACTGTACTGTTGCTGCTGGCGCGTCACTTGGTTAAGAATAAAGGATTGACTGGGGCGATCGTCCGTACAGTCGCAACTACCCACTTGCTGGACAATTTGGCCGCCAAGTACGGTTTAACAATATACGAAACCGCAGTCGGTTTTAAATACATCGGCGAAAAAATGCGGGAAACAGCGGTGCTCATCGGTGGCGAAGAGTCAGGCGGTTTGAGCGTTTTGGGTCACATTCCCGAAAAAGACGGGATTTTGGCTGATATGCTAGTTGCTGAGGCGATCGCCTATGAAGGCAAACCGCTTTCTCAGCTAGTCGAAGAAGCCATTAAAGAAGCCGACGGTCCCCTGTACAACAAACGCTTGGACTTGCACCTAGAAGAAGCCCACAAAGCAGCCGTTTTGGAATCTTTTACCAAGAATCCCCCCAAAGAAGTAGCAGGTATCGGCGTTAAGGAAATCGGTCGCAAAGACGGGATTAAACTTTATCTTGAAGACGGTGGCTGGGTACTGCTGCGGCCTTCGGGAACCGAACCCCTGATGCGCGTTTACATGGAAACCAATTCTCTGGAAAAAGAAACCCAAGTTGCCGAACACATGGAAAAGGTAATTTCCCAGTTAGAACCTGTTTAAGTTTCTACCTATTCCAACGGGGGTTTTTCCCCTAGCGCTTGGGATTGTGAGGTGCGCCGAAGCGCACCTTACGTATTTTTGATAACTCTGGTAAAGCCTCTGAACATTAATCATCGATACTGCTGGGCCAGTTATATATTTGCAATACACTGGGATTTGTTAAAGTTTGGGAAGTGTAAATTTATTTATGTTTGTTAAATTTTTAATTAATTTAAAAAATTCATAAATCTTTTCCGAATCTACTTGACTTTTATCCCGATATAATTGTATATTATTAAATAATGGGGCGTTTGCAAAAATAAAATTTTTACACAGATTTCGATTATAAAAAAATTATACAATTTAAATTACTAGCCTGTCAACTCGTTTATGAAAACAATTCCTCTGCTCGCCATTAGTTTTTTAGTAGCAATTTTAGTAAGCGCGATCGGCATTATCTCAGTGCAAAACGCCGCCCCAGTATCCTTAAACTTTATCTTTTTTCAATCGATACAAATGCCCGTAGGGGTAGTATTAGCAATGAGCCTGAGTGCAGGACTGATCGGAGGTGCGCTACTGCAACCGCTGTGGAACCTTTCAGATTCCCAAAACTCGCGTCCTAAATTTCAGGCAAATCCAGAAGAATCCGACACCGTACAATATTAAATAGATTTGATCCCTTAGAGGGAATATACCTGACCGTCAATCAGCAGCCGAGTAATTCCCTTAGCTCGCAAATAAGGCGCAGTTTTTTGCAGCATACTGCTGTCAGGAATCTTGAAAACCCTTTGATTGCGAGTAGCAAATCGGCGGGCAACTCGGTGATTGTCAAACACTGCCAGGGTTTTCTCGCGAATTTCCGCCGCCGGAATTTGACCCAGTTCGCCAAAAGCTTTTAGAGGTCTGGTGATTAACTCTGCTGCCCGATCGACCACCAAATAACAAATTTTGGGCAGAGATGCTTCGCTTAAAGGCAAAACTTCAATCAGCCCTGTACCCCGAAGCTCGTTAGCGAAGCCCTCGAAGAGGATCGACTCGCCCGACGATAGTGAACCCAGGAGACTGCCTTCAAACAGAGAGTCTTCATCGTCTACATCTTCGTCGAAGTCGTCATCTAAATCGTCTTCATCATCCTCATCCTCATCCTCATCCTCATCCTCATCCTCGTCATCTTCCTCGAAATCGCTAAAATCTTCACCTGCCAGCAGCCCTTCTGCTGGCAGCATAGCCTTTAGTTCACCAGTCACAACAGCGCGGTGGCTTTGATCGGCAAGAGTGGCTGCTGGGGCATCTGGCACATCAGAAACATCCAATTCTGCAACTGGTTCAGGGACTGATTCAGAACGCTTTCGGATCGTCGGTCTCGAATTTGAGGCTGACGGCAGGACAGGGACTGACTCCGACAGGGGGACACCTACAGGATCGATTTCGCCATCTGCCGACGGCTCAGTAGTCACCTCTGTCGGTTCAGAAACACTGGTGCGATCGGACAAACGCTTTTGTTTTTGCTGGACTAGAAATTCGTATTCCGGCTCCGACAAAGCACCCTGAAGGATGCGCCTTACAGTCGAACTGCTCACTCCGTAGCGCTTTGCCAGAGTGATAGTATTCTCGTTGGACTGTCGGTACAGCCTGATGAGTTCGCGTTTGTCTGAATCGGATAGTTTTGTAGGCGTCATGCCAAGTTTTCCAGCAAAAAGACGTGAAAAGACGCAGGCTAGCAGTCAGCGAACTGTGATTTTTGATTTTCGATTTCAAGCTCAGAGATGCCGACAAGGGCAAAAAAGCTTTCGCGTCCCCATCGCTTGCCGAAGCAACCCCAATCTCATATCGCTACGCTGCGCGACGACTGCGCCTGCTCTGGCGAGAACGGGTTGAGATGTCATGTTCCAAGATAGCTCCTATTCCGAACAGGATGGCGCTGAAAACAAAAAAGACTTCCAGCAAACTGCCACTTTGATAACTACCCTCAGCCTGAGTATCGCGCCATTTAAAGTACATATCTGCGATGTAAAGCGAAAAAGTTGCAGCCGCAATCATCCTCCAAGATTGGGAAAAACGTCCTCCCCAAAACGCCAGCAGCAGTGCTGTAGCAATAATCAGCAGAAAAACGTCCCCGACGATGTAAAACAAATTGATTGCATAGGCGTAAGGCGACAGTTGCTTGTCAAGTGCTATTACCCATGCGGGAGTTTTACTTGGTTCTGCTGCTTCTTCTTCTTCTTCGGGTGCGGATTTAGCAGCAGTCGCGGCTGTTCCTTTTACAATTGAGTTGGACGAATTTTCTAAACCAGGCCCTTTTGCCGCAGGCGCTGGCGCAGAGCCTGTCACTACTTCCTGGGTGGCTGCTGGAGACATTCCTAGCTGTAGCCTCCAAGACTCAGGTGCAGCAACCCAGATAGCTACAGCAATCCCGAAGGCTGCAATGCCCGCTAACAAAGCCCACTGCCAAATTTCTAGATTCAGCCGTTTGGAAGTCACAGCGATCACCATGCCCCCAATCAGTACCACATAGCTGCCCAGATAAAAGGCATCTGCGGGGGACACGTCCGGGTCGGCCTCGAAATACAGTTCCCAAATGCCAAATAGCACACCGCCGATAAAATAGAACAGCATCCCCAGACCAATGCCCAGCCAGACGTTTCGCCCGCTGACCATGTGCGGGCTTTGCCAGTTTCTAAAACAAACTAATGCAGCTCCCAGGTATGCCCCGCATTCAAAAATATAAGTGCCGATCGAGTACCACAGAGGTAAACCCTCTTCTGCTGAGAGGGGGACGCTGAACAGCAAAAAGAACAGCAGCGCCATGACAGCCCAGACAATGCCCACAATCACTAGGGTCTGAGCTGACAGTAAAGATGAAGATGTAGATGACTTTTCTGAAGTGCTACTCATAGGGATTCCACGAGACCTAACTAGCGGTTGAACGCACCCCATCTCAATCTTTGATGGGAGATGAGGATTCTTTCGCCAAAAAACCTTAAAAAACCTCGATCAGACGCTTCCGGGATAACTGGCGTCCTCAGTGTGTCGTCGGGGCTTTTGCCCTCGTACACTATAGAAAGACTAAGCAAGAATAATATCTATTTACTAATTAAATAAATTAGTTGTTAGTCGATCTTGTACCCGGAAATATAATGATAGACATACGGTAGATGTCTCCACCTTTAAGGTTTTTACAGTACCAAATCTATCTCTGAAATTATACCCTCAAAGGTTGAGGTATCTGTTTTTTGCTTTCCCACTCCCCTACTCATATCAATGATTTTGGGTGGGGAGTGCGATCGAAACTTAGTTAAATTGCCAGACCATAGGTGGCATCCAAACCGAATCAACAATTTGGTTGGTCAATACAAGTTGGCCATCCAACCTGTATATCGCGTACCCCCTACAGTGCAATTATCTAAGCTCCATTATCTGAACCCAATTGTCTGAGAAATTGTCACAGATTTTCTATCCTGCGATCCACAACTTGTTGAGGGATGATTGTTTCAGCCAATCTAGAAACTGAGTCCGATCCGGTGCTGGCATATCTTGCAGCACATCGCTAACTCCCTCAGCGAAGTCCGTATTGCCAAAATATGATTTACCCAAACGGTGAAGTTCTTGCAATAAGGTCTTGAGATGCTGCTCTTGCCAAGGAGGCACCTTGTGATTTTGCAAAGGACTAACCGTTAGCCAGTTTTTTATCGCATCAGGGGAGTCTGCCTGGGGGAAGTTTCCCTGCTGAAATACCTTGGCGATATCTTTCTGAAACGATGTGGCTTGCCTTGCGCCTAAGAGGTCTTCTACATCGAAGTAAACAGCTTGGAGGAGCAGCAGACAAGCCTGCGCGAACAGTGGTGCTTTGGCTGCTTCATTCCCTGCCGGTTCTTCACCGGCAAGCTGATCTAAACGGACTTTTCCCCAGACGCTATATCTATCCGGCTCTTCTAGCAGAACACAGGCTTTGCCTCGGTTGTCGGTTAAGTCCCGCCACAAGGCTCTGGCGTCTTCTGCTTGCTTGCCGTTGAAGGCGCTGATCAGGCGAAAAGTCTGCCCCTGATAATTGAGAATGGGAATTTGTTGATCCCGTTTTGGGTGTTGAAAATTGGTTATTTCAACATCCTGCCGTTTCAGAATAAACATGACACTGCGATTTGACTCCTGTCATGGCCGAGGTGCTGTGCTTTTGACACTCCCGATGCCTAAAGGCGAAGGGATTCTTGATTCAGCGAGTCCACTTAAATTAGCAGGATTGCTCCCGATCACCCAGAGATGGTTCTCTCCTCAAGCGTTCCGATACTTTTTTGCTAACAAATGTTAACAATTATCTAAGCTGAGATTGTCTCTCAGCCTTGGCGTATAAATCAATGCACGAAGGAAAATCCCCCGCGCACAATTTAGGACTGCTGTACTGGCAACGCTTGATTTTCGCGCTCGTGCCGAGCGGGCGATTGACTGTTTTGCTTTGATGCCGTAGAGGAAGCTTATATAGAGGCTCCGTACCATCAGGGATTTTCACCTGAGTCTTTCAATCCTAGTTCTACCACATTTTTATCAAATATCAAGTCGAGCAGAATGTTAGCCAACATAACTCAATATCAGCAAATTAGTCATTCTGGCTCAACTCATACCTCAAATCAGGGGACGATCTCTGGTTTTTCGGTAATGTGGTCAGCGTTTTAGGCTTTGCCACTACGGGATGTTAACATAACCAATAGACATCTGGGAAAAAGCACCTGTGACTCTTTTGCTGTCTGAGTTCCGTCTTAATTTGGGGAGATATCCGATCGACCAAATATTGGGGTTTCAACTCGACCTCTAAATACTTTACCCGAGTTCACCAAAAAACGAGCGAGAAGCCCCGGGCTACCGACATGGGGAGGAAAGCGGCTGCGACGACCGTCCCCGTGGAATGATCGCAATTGGAGTCGCAATGATATGATAAGTGCAGCGATTAAGAATAACCATCTACGTGTTGAAACATTTTAGTTTCGGTGAGATTCCGGCACAGTAAGCCACTACTGCATTTGAGCAGGAAGCCTATTTAACTGACAAAAAATATCAAAATGTGGAGCGTACCTATCTGGCATAAGTGATGGACTCCGAAAGCCGAAAAAAGCCAAAAGTATACGCAAAGCTTGGATTCGTCCATGCTGAGTGGGTAGAGGCGCATTGATAACGCCTTTGAAAGTCCCTTTGTGGTCTTATTCAAGAATCCCCCTGATTCATCAGTGGGGAGTATCAAATAATTTACTTGCTTGATCGCACACTGCACCGATACAATAATCTTGTTAGCGATTTTTGAGTTGGGTGCGTAACTCAGTTGGATAGAGTAGCTGCCTTCTAAGCAGCGAGCCGCAGGTTCAAGTCCTGCCGTACCCGTTAACTAAACCTTTTGCCTAGTAAGGGTTTAAGGTTGACTAAGCTACCGAAAGCCTGGTTTTCCGCTCATCTTTAGCTCAGTCCTACTTTTCTAAGTAGCTGAGTATGTCCAAAACTGCCTCCATATCTGCCAAGTTTGCGCCGGACTTTTTGCGCCGCGCTTTTAACTGGTTGAGCAAGTCGGCCGGTTCTGGAAAATCGGGAAAATTTTTACTGGCTGCATCATTTTTGGATTTTTGTCTCAGGTCGGAGAGTTCCGTCTCAACTCCCTCCCGATCGCGCAGCGCTTCCTTGAGTTCTTGCTCCAACATCTGCACCTTCAGTCCTAAATCGCCGTTGCGCTCGTGTAACTGATTCAGTTCTTTATCCCATTCTGCAAGCTGCTTGTTGGCCGCTTTCAATTCCTGCCTGAGTGATTCATCGTTGCCATCACTCAGGCACTCAATTTTCCCAAGCGTTCCTCAATGGCGGCCATCCGCTCCATCACGGGGTCAAGGCGATCGGCGACAACCTTGTCTACAGTGTCTACAATATCTGTAGACACGACGCTATCATTGCTTCGTGTAGACAAATCTGTAGGTGTTGTAGACAGTGTAGACGTGCCTGAGACTTCCTTGAGAATGCGTTGTGCAGCTTGACTAACCGACTCACCGTCTAGTTTCTGAGCTTCTATCCAGTTCAGGAAGTGACCGGAAGCTCTGAACGATACGACTTGACTTTGACTCATTGTAGACACCTGTAAACAGTATTTGTCTACAGTAACTGATATCTGTCTACACTGTCAACATTTCGTAGACAAAACTTGTAGACAAAAAAATCCCCCAATTAAGGGGGAGAGGGATTCAGTCGTTAGTTGTCAGGCAGTGGCTAAATTTTTCCTTGGAGACGGATGAGTTCAGCAATTCGATCGCGGACTAACTCGTCTTCTC
Source organism: Microcoleus sp. BR0-C5 (assembly GCF_036705045.1). NCBI lineage: Bacteria > Bacillati > Cyanobacteriota > Cyanophyceae > Oscillatoriales > Microcoleaceae > Microcoleus > Microcoleus sp. BR0-C5. The sequence goes on along the minus strand of NZ_JAUBTR010000076.1, from coordinate 2,016 downwards.
CCTCCAACCAGTCGGCGATAGTAGCAGTGCTGTATTTCCGTCCCGGCGTATTCCATCCGAACATTTGAGTAAGCAGGGCTTGTAAATGTTCAGAACGGTACTCTGGCCACCAGATTAGTGCAATGTCTCGCATTTTTTCTGCGTCCTCTGGGCTGATAACTTCAGGTACTGATGCCACTGCCGGCTCTGACTCTGGTTTTAATGGGGGCTGAGCTTGCGGAGATTGAGTGAGTATTTTTACCAGTTTCTCGCGCTCGCTGTCGGTAAGTTGAGAGAGTAAATTGCAAACCTGACTAAAAGGTGAGGAAATTGTGGAGCCATTGGAGCCAGCGCTCTGTGTAAGGGTTTTTGGGTAGCCAACTGCGGAGCCACTATTTTTTGGCTCCGCAGTTGGCTCCACAGTATCCCTTGCTCTGTCTACTGGCTCCAATGGCTCCACAGTTTTTGTGGAAGTTTGCACAAATCCAATTCCAAGCAGATATCTTTGGTTCCTCCGCTCCATGTCATCTCGTTCGCAATAGCGACACACTTGAAGCTTTGGAAAAATCTCGCTAAGCCTTGATGACAACTGGTTTATAGCCTTCACCGGAGCGTCATATTTATTGGAAAGTTCATTCCAAATCAGCTTCTCTTTGGTGCCGCTAGTCTCTCTCTCTAGAATCCCTGCATCCTCATACCAAGCTTGCAATTGCTCCCACAAATCTTTAACCCAGACGCGACCGCCAGACTGAACCTCCAAACCAACCTCGCGCGCAAACTGCCACAAGTGCCGGCTTTCCTCCTGAGCTTCTCGCATCGCCTCACGGGTTGCCTTGTAGTCAATCCCCTCTTTCAACAACAGCGGCAACCGCTCCAACATCTTGTTAAGCATCGCCGGTGCAATCCGTTCAAGGATAAAGTTCTCGTCATCCTTAAAGCGTGGGTCAGCCTCTAATTCACCCTGAGACGGGTCAGCATTATGCTTGTAAGTTTTCTTGAAACTCAGGATGCCGTAGCGGTCATCAATTGCAGCCGTCCCCCCGGTGATGGACGGTAGTTTATTGCAGTTGGCTAAAAAGATGGCCGCAGGCTTGTACTCATAACCATCCTTGCCCTTGCGTTCAATATCAAGAATGTCCCCTGTAATCAACTGCTTAAGACTCTGGATGGTGTCTAGGTCTACTTTTGCAGTGTTCTCTGAAGCCCAATTACAAATGCTTCCTTCAATTCCTGCCAGAGAGAACTTGCGGCCATTGTCATAGGACTTGAAATCTGACAGCGACTTACCAGTCATCCCCCGCCCAAAGACAGCGGATAACACAGCCCGCAATGTATCTTTACCGTTAGCTCCCTCGCCGTGGCACAGCAAACCTTTTACGCCCCGTCCCGTCAGCTTGGAGCGTACCAGCTTCAAATTCAACGCAGCAGCAGCAGCCCGCAAAAATACCTCACGCTGCGACGGCTCCAAGCATTCCAAAAGGCGATCACAGTCAGTCGCGTCAATGTCGGGGTCATACGTGCAACCAACGTAGGTATAGACGTGTTCAGGATTGTGTGGCACAAGCGAGTGAGAGCCATCAGGGTTAATTTTCACCACTCCTTCAGTAGTGTTCAACCCATCAGGATTGATGGTATTGGGGTCTACTGCCACAGCTAAGAGCATATAGCTGTAAACCTCGTTGACGCTGGCAGAGTTAGCTCGATTGCAGCGATATTTCCCTTTCACCAGCTCAGAGTAGGTACTCAACCAATCAAGAATGCGCCGCTTCTCGGTAGCTTCCGATCGCAACTCATAATAAGTCCCGGTGAATTCAAAAAGCTGCCCCGCTATCGATACCCAGGGCGTGTCAGAGTACAGTGCCTCTACAGCTTTCTGCACGTAGTTTTGCTCTGGAATCGGTGCAGTGTCTGGGATGTAATCATTTACACTACTGTCATACTTCTGGCATACTACTTCTTTTCGCGTACGCGGGTGAGGAGTTAGAGAAATAGAAGTAATTAATTCCGTTGCAGCGTCGTTGACTGCTTCCTCTACCC